>CAJXNF010000535.1 GCA_913056375.1 uncultured Pseudomonadota bacterium
TTGACTGCATATGGAGCAGTGAGAAAATTAATGGGGCACATCCGCCCTCAGGATAATATTGTAGTAATTGGAATTGGAGGAGTTGGCCACCTCGGTGCTCAGCTACTTTCACGCTTGACTACCGGAAAAATCTTTGCCGTAGATCCCCGAGAATCTGCGCGTGATTTAGCAAACAAAGCAGGTATTAAAAATTGTTTTGAATCTCTTGAAGAGCTGGAATTTCTTAAAGAAGATGCCGACTTTGGTGTTCGAGCAATTATTGATTTTTTTGGAGAAGACAGAATTCCTAATCAAGCTTTGCGGTTGCTAGCAAACCAAGGCCGTTATGTTGCTGTGGGGACAGGTGGTGAGGTGCGGCTTTCTACAGCAGAATTAGTAGCCAAGGAAATCAGTATTGTGGGAAGTTTTGTTGGGACCTTCACTGATTTGGTGGAAATCACAAACTTAACTGAACGTGGTGAGCTAGTAAGCAAGGTTATGACTTATTCCCTTGCTGATGCAAACCGTGCACTACAGGACCTAGCTCAGGGTAAGGTCACCGGCAGAGCTGTATTAATCCCAGAATAACTGATTCCAGTACATCGGACTTTTTAAATCTTTGACTTCCAGTTTCAAAAAATTAAGCGTTAAATCCAACAAGTTTTTGGTGCCCATAGGATTTTTGCTTTTGAGAAGTTCTGGAAGCTCGGTAAAGCGTATCTCTTTGTTTTGGAAACCTTCCCGCTTCATGAATAACATTTTCCATCCATTCAGGAAGCATTTCCTGGCCGTGTACTGTTCCTGCAGCCCGGGTGATGCTTTCGTTCATTAGAGTTCCTCCAAGGTCGTTGACTCCTGCATTGAGGCAATGTTTCACTCCCTCTGGTCCCATTTTTACCCAAGAAGTTTGAATATTTTGAATTTGAGGATGCAGGACCAGTCTGGCAACAGCATGGATCAGCACAGCCTCACGAAATGTCGGACCCTTTCTGGCTTTTCCCTTCAGATAAATCGGTGACTCCATATGTACAAAAGGCAGTGGCACGAATTCCGTGAAACCACCCGTTCTGCCCTGTAACTGTTTAATTCTCAGTAGATGCCTAGCGATATGTTTGGGCTCTTCCACATGTCCAAACATGATCGTTGCAGTAGTTCTAAAGCCTGCCTCGTGAGCAAGCCCCATTACTTCCAGCCATTCATCTGTCGTCAGTTTGTCCGGGCAAATCAGTCTTCTGACTTCGTCATCTAGAATTTCTGCAGCAGTTCCAGGTAAGGTCCCAAGGCCTGCTTTTTTAAGTTCAAAAAGAAAATCAGAGACTTTTAGATCTAAGGTCTTTGCACCCTGGCTGACCTCAAGTGGGGAGAATGCGTGAATATGAATGTCAGGCAATTCGTTCTTGATAGCTTCGCAGATATCCAGGTAAGTCTTCCCAGTGTAACTTGGATGAATTCCCCCCTGCAGGCAAACTTCGGTAGCCCCACGATCCCAAGCTTCTTTTGAGCGTTGTACGATTTCGGTTAGATTTAGATTGTATGGTTTTCCACGTAGGTTCTCAGACATTTTCCCCTTGGAAAATGCACAAAATCCACAACGGAAATAGCAGACGTTAGTGTAGTTGATATTGCGGTTAACTACGTAGGTAATCGTTTCTCCACAGACTATTTTGCGTAAATCATCTGCGGCCTGACAAACCTGAAAAAAATCCTCACCCCGAACATTTACAAGTTGAACGACTTCACTCTCATCTGCTTCACAGCCACTTGTTATTTTTTCGAGTATCTGGGCGAGGGGAGTGTTTTGATCTTTGGCAAACCCTGAAGAAAATTCTTGCTGAATGTTGGGCAAATTGTCCTGGCCGGCAAACCAGTTGTCTACTCTGGCAAATCCTTGTTGATCAACAAGCTGACGGATCCTTGGGAGAACTTTGGAATCAACCCACTGTTGATGATTTACAGCGTAGGATGGATAGATGGCCAACCGCTCAGTTAGGCACTTTCCAAGACTAGTCATCATATAAGATAAATTCGCCAATTCTGGCCAAGGCGCTTCAGGGTTGACATGATCGGGTGTCAATGGAGATATTCCACCCCAGTCATTAATGCCTGCATCCAAGATTCTCTCGAGATTGCCTGCATTCAGGTTCGGAGGTGTCTGTATATTCATTTCAGGACCAAACAAAATCCTGGCAATTGCTACTGTCCAGAGAACCTCTTCGAGTTCGGGTTCAGGATGAAATTGCATCGGTGTTCCAGACTTGGCCTTGAAATTTTGTATGATGATTTCTTGGATGTGTCCGTATTTTTCCTGCAATCCCCGCAGTGACAGTAAAGCTTCAACTCTCTCCAGTCGGTTTTCACCAATACCTATTAAAATCCCTGAGGTA
>CAJXNF010000536.1 GCA_913056375.1 uncultured Pseudomonadota bacterium
TCAGCTCAAAATATCGTAAAGGGCTGTAACCAAGCTGGCTTAGAGGTTGAGGATATTGTACTCGAACCGTTGGCTTCCAGTCAGGCTGTGCTGAGTCCTGATGAGCAGGAAGTTGGGGTCGTTTTGGTAGATATAGGAGGGGGTACAACTGATATCACAATCTACTCGGAAGGCAGCATTGTACATACAGCCGTATTGGCTTTAGGTGGAAACCATCTCACTCACGATATTGCAATCGGCTTGAGTACTCCCCTAGCGGAAGCTGAAGAGATCAAACATGAGCATGGAGTTGCGATGGTTGATCTTGTAGGGAGTGAAGAAACAATCCATGTCCCTAGTGTTGGAGGACGAAACAACCGTAGCGTTCAAAAGCAGGTCCTCGCTGAAATCATTGAAGCTCGTTTTCGTGAGATCTTCGAATTCATCGCCCAAGAGATTGAGAAATCAGAATATCGCAGTGTGATGGCATCTGGTGTCGTGATCACAGGTGGAACCTGCATCATGCCCGGAGCAGATGGCCTGGCTTCACAGGTCTTAAATCTTCCAGTAAGGGTCGGCTTCCCCGAGAATGTTGCAGGGCTTCAGGAGTTAATCTACTCTCCAAAATATGCTACCAGTGTTGGCTTGGTGCGCTATGGAATCAATAGTAATCAAGGAAAACTGAACTTCAGTGGTGACGACACTAATATGTTCCACAAAGTCGCCCGAAGAATGAAGGAATGGTTGCATGAATTTTTCTAAACACACATTACCTCACCTATCCAGGGTGAATGAAAAGATCAGAAGGAGCATACGGTGCTTGATTTAGGATTTGCTAACATCCAACCGGTGCAAAGTGACACTCCAAACATCAAGGTCATTGGGATTGGTGGTGGGGGTGGCAATGCCATCAATCGAATGGTTGATGCAGGAGTAAGCGGTGTCGAATTCATTGCTGCAAATACAGACCTGCAGGATCTCAACAAGTCTAAAGCCACCTACAAGCTTCAGCTTGGGCGCTCAAGTACAAGAGGCCTTGGTGCAGGTGCGAAACCAGAAGTGGGTCGTGCAGCTGCAATGGAAAGTGAAGCTCAGATCCGTGAGAGCATTGATGGGGCTGACATGGTCTTCATCACTGCTGGGATGGGGGGTGGGACTGGAACTGGTGGAGCCCCAGTCATCTCAAGGATAGCCCGGGAATCTCGCGCACTGACAGTTGGTGTCGTTACGCTTCCTTTCAATTTTGAAGCGAGTAAACGTCGTCGTTTGGCAGAAGAGGGCATTGAAGAACTCCAAAAGCACGTAGATACGCTGATTATTATTCCCAATAACAATCTGTTGGGAATCATTGATCAACGAACCTCCTTGATGGAAGCGTTCAGTTTTGCTGATGATGTCCTACGGCAAGGAATTCAGGGAATTTCAGATCTGATCACGTTAGATGGCATCGTCAATTTGGACTTTGCTGATGTCCGTACAGTCATGGAAAACAAGGGCAAAGCCGTGATGGGTACAGGCCGAGCCTCAGGTGATAAGCGTGCTAGAAGAGCCGCAGAACGAGCCATCCATAGTCCACTTCTCAGTGATTGTAATATCAGAGGGGCTCGAGGCATTCTGATGAATGTTGTCGGTAGCGAGTCTATGACACTTCATGAGGTTCATGAAGCTTCATCGTTTATTGAAGAACAAGGTCATGAAGATGCCGTCATCATTTGGGGTGCTTCAATTAATCCAAGTTTGGGTGATGAGATTCTGATTACGGTAATTGCAACAGGATTTGATAATCAACCATCTGTTTCAACGAAGAGTCCAGCTCAAGAAATAACTGAAGAGGTTGCAGAGACGCCAATTGCCGTAGAGCAAATACCGGATGCAAAAGAGGAAGAAGTTGAGCCAGAAAGGATGGTCAGCGTTGAGCCAACAGATCCTAAAGTCGCTTCAGTGATTGAAGAAAAGGAAGAAGTAGAGGTAGACGAAACAAATGAAGTTACCCCTCCAGGGATTGTTTTCGCCCTAGAACCAGAAGAGATTGAAGAAGAGGAATCTTCATTTGCGCCAGTGGAAGAGCCTAGAATCACTCTAGTAGCTGAAACCGGACAGGAAGAGCCTCTACCTGAAATGGATGAAATTCGACCGGAACCGATACCTACTCTAAGTCTAGATGCGGCAGAGGAAGAAATCCCAGAGATTGCAGATGATGAATCAGAAGAACCTGCCTTTTATTCTTTAGGAGGAAGTGAGGTTGGCGATGAAGAGGTTGAACCGGTGATGTATGTTGCTGCACCGACAAATCATTTTCTAGAGGAAAGGGTTCCGCTAGAAGAACCAACCGAAGCTGTGGGCCAAGTTGAAGTAATTCCAACAATCCAAAAAACAAAT
>CAJXNF010000537.1 GCA_913056375.1 uncultured Pseudomonadota bacterium
GTCAGAGATCTAAGCCTATTGATTGAGGATCAGGAGTTTTTGGTGCTGTTGGGGCCCTCAGGATGTGGCAAAACAACCACGATGAGAATGATTGCCGGCCTCGAAGAACCAACCCTTGGAGAGGTTTTTATTGGCGAACGTAAAGTCAATGACGACCTTCCAAAGGATCGTGATGTAGCAATGGTCTTTCAAAATTATGGTCTGTATCCACATCTGTCCGTTTATGAAAATATTCGCTACCCACTGAAAGTTCGTAAAGTTCCCAAGTCTCTGCATTCAGAAAAAGTGCGGCAAGCTGCTGAAAAAGTTCAATTGGATCATTTGCTTGAACGCAAGCCCAGAGAACTTTCCGGAGGTCAACGTCAAAGAGTTGCCTTGGCCAGAGCAATCGTCAGGACTCCAACAGTTTTTCTGATGGATGAGCCTCTTTCGAATCTTGATGCCAAACTTCGTGTGACAATGCGTGCGGAACTGAAGCATTTGCAGCATGAGCTGAAGATCACAACTGTTTATGTAACACACGATCAAATTGAAGCAATGACTCTCGCAGATCGTGTAGCAGTGATGGATCATGGAATCATCTCGCAGCTGGGACCACCTGAAGAAATCTACAATGATCCTGCAAATCTCTTTGTCGCAGGATTCATTGGATCTCCTCCAATGAATCTAATGAAAGGGAAACTTTACGAAAACAACTTTCAGCATCCAAATTTTTCAATCCCCATCAACCACCAAGCAAACCTTGAGAGCGCTACACTAGGGATTCGTCCAGAAGATTTGATTTTGTGTGAAGCTCAAAAAGGAGTGCTTCGGGGAACAGTGTATGCCCACGAGTTGACCGGTGAATCGACCTTGACCACCATCAATATTGGGCCAGATCGGCTTACTGTAAGAGGCCCCAAAGAATTCAAAATAAACATCGATGAAGCTGTTGGGGTACAGTTTGAAGCTAGCAAATGCTTCTTGTTTTCGAATCAAACCGGAGAAAGAATCTGATTTAAAGACCCAAAACTTCTCTCCATCCTCCTTCCTTGCTAAGCTTGCTTGAGTTACTTTCGTAAATTCCAACATTCAAGCGTCAATTGATTCCATGCGACTGAACATCCTGATTTTCTTGATTTTTACGCTAATTTTGACGGGTTGTGTTCAAGAAAATCGATACGACTCACTCCAAGGGAAAACCTTGGAAGAAATCCAGGAAATTTATCCCCTCCAAGATAATAAGTCAGTAAAACTAGGAATCGCTTTTGGTGGTGGTGGAGTGCGGGGATTTGTTCATCTTGGGGTGATTCAGGCGCTAGAGGAAGCAGGGATTCGGGCAGAGATTGTGACCGGAACCTCAGCGGGTGCCATCGCTGCCGTTTTGTATGCCTCTGAGCTTCCGCTTCAGCAAATACGGCAGGAAATGATCGAGCTTGAAAGGTGGGATGTTGCGGATCCGGTTCTTAGCCTGAACGGCTTGATTCAAGGTAGAAAACTGGCTTTCTGGATCAACCAGATCTTGGGAAACAAACGATTAAGTGAACTCCCAAAAAAGGTAGGAGTTGCAGTCACTGAACTGGTGGACAGTCAATTACTTCTCGTTGTTGAGGGCAAAGCTGGGGAGGCCGTGCAGGCGTCATCAAGCATACCAGGAACTTTTGTTCCAGTGAAAGTTGATCAAGAAATCTGGGTGGATGGTGGAGTGCTCTCCGTCGTCCCTGTCCGATTTGCCAGAGCACTTGGAGCCCACAAAGTGCTTGCTATCGATACTTTTTGTGGAAGAGGTTATCCTGTCAGTGAAAATGCATTTTGGACCACTACACAGGCTTTTCGATTGCAAATGTGTAGCGGCAACAAGAGTGAGTTATTAGAGGCGGACTGGTTACTACGGCCGGATTTCGAGCCTAAAGACTTTCTAAGCTTTGAAGAAAGAGATGTTGCTATTCAGGCTGGTTACGAAGCAATGAAAGAGCTTCTGCCAACCATAAAAGCGGAATTAGCAAATGGAAACTAGAATTTTAATCTCTGTCCACGTCTTAAGGCTTCAATAGAATAAAAAGTCTCTCGCCATTGTATACCCCCCTGTTGCCAGGTTCTGAAAGTGGAACAGGCTAGGGCCCATGCGATCACGAAAAGGAGTAATGGACTGATCAGCCTCTCCAACCACCCGACCCCTTGGGCTTTATCTCCAGAGCTCCAAGCCAGCCAATATCCTGAAAAAGCCCCAACAGCAGCGAGACTTAACAACCAATCTCCAGAAAGAATAGAAAGCCAAGGAGCAACAGCAACAAACAGGATCCCAATTATTCCAAGGAATGCTCGCCAATATTGATATTGGGCACCGGCAAATAAATTTTTCTCAAGTCCTCTGATCA
>CAJXNF010000538.1 GCA_913056375.1 uncultured Pseudomonadota bacterium
TCAACAATCGAGGAATCGAATCCAGATCTGGCTGAAAAAATACGTGAATTGATGTTTACCTTTGAGGATCTGACCTTGATTGACAGTAAGCAAATGCAGACAGTTCTCAAGGATGTAGATAAAGCTGATTTGGCAATGGCGCTCAAGACTGCAAGCGATGCTGTCCGAGAATTGATTATGAAGTCAATGTCGACGAGAGCTGCAGAAATGTTAAATGATGACCTTGAAAATATGGGACCAGTCAAGGTCTCTGACGTTGAAACCGCTCAGCAGAAAATTATTAAGATCGTAAAGAAGCTAGAAGAGGAGGGGAAACTCATCATGGCAGGTGCCGGTGATGATGTTGTTTGATGCGCGAAAACTTTTACTAAAACTTTTTTGATGCGAATGAACAAAGCTCTCACCCTACAGGACATCATCATGACCCTGCACCAATTTTGGAACGAGCAGGGCTGCCTTTTGATGAACCCATATGACATTGAGACAGGTGCGGGTACGATGAATCCGATGACCACTCTTCGTACTCTTGGTCCTGAAGAGTGGAATGTTGCTTACGTAGAGCCTTCCAGAAGACCGGCCGATGGTAGATATGGAGAGAATCCAAATCGGCTGTATCAACATCATCAGTACCAAGTCATCCTTAAGCCATCTCCAGCAAATGTTCAGGAATTGTACTTGGATTCATTGTATCGTCTGGGGATTGATCCACTGGAGCATGATATCCGTTTCGTTGAGGACAATTGGGAAGCTCCCACCTTAGGAGCCTGGGGGCTGGGTTGGGAAGTCTGGCTGGATGGGATGGAGGTAACTCAATTTACTTACTTTCAACAGGTGGGGGGGCTTGAATGCCATCCTGTTGCTGCTGAATTAACTTACGGTTTGGAACGCTTAGCAACGTATCTTCAAAACAAAGAGGACGTTTTCGACATTGAGTTCACGGAGGGTGTAAGCTACGGAGCGATTTTCAAACATCCCGAATATGAGCACTCGAAATATACTTTTGAGATTGCGGATGCGGATCAACTAGTCCGCTGGTATGATGAGTTCGAACAGGAATCAGGCAGGGCTCTCGAAAGTAACCTCGTGTTCCCAGCTTTTGATTATGTTTTGAAGTGTTCGCATACGTTCAATCTTTTGGATGCTGGTGGAGCGATCAGTGTTTCAGCAAGGGCTGGCTACATCGGTCGGGTGAGGTCTCTGGCACAACGGGTTTGCAAATTATTTCTTGAGGAAAGAAGAAAACTTGGTTTTCCTCTGATGAAAGATCGAGCTGCTGCTGAGGTTTGGGTTGAACAGCTAGCGCCCAAGGAGGCGGTGTGAACTCATTTTTACTAGAAATTGGGCTCGAGGAAGTTCCAGCTTCGATGATCCAACCCTCAATTGAACAACTCAGAGAACTTGTTGCAAAAACCCTCCAACAACAAAATCTGAGTGGCCAAATTGAGATTTTTGGGACGCCAAGGCGATTTGGGCTGCTTGTCCGCAATTTGCCAGCATCACAAGCTAATCGAATTGAGGAGATCAAGGGCCCACCCGTTGAAATGGCAAAGGATGAGAAGGGTCATTGGAAACAAGCTGCTATTGGATTTGCGAAGAAAAATGGAATTGATCCCGAAAAACTAGAAGTTCGAGATTTTTCAGGCAAGGAATATCTCTACGCTATCAAGCATTTGGAGGGAAAAACCACAAAAGAGATCCTAGAAACATCGATTGGTGAATGGATTCAAGCTCTGCGTTTTCCAAAAAATATGCGCTGGGGATCTTACCGCCAACGCTTTGTCCGTCCAATCCGATGGTTAACTTGCCTTTGGAATAGTGAAGTTGTTTCTGTTGAACTCGAAATGGTTAGAAGCGGCAATCGAAGCTTTGGACATCGATTTCTTAGCAAAGAATCTTTTACCATTGATCAGGCAGACGAATACGAGAATAAACTCAGAGATCAATGGGTGATTGCTTCGACTTCTAAGCGTCGTGAAAGAATAGAAGAACAAATCCAGGAACTCGAGAGAAAATACAAATTGCGTGTTGAAATTGATCCAGCACTGCTGATGGAAGTGACAAATTTAGTGGAATGGCCAACAGCCTTGGTTGGTAGTTTTGAGGAAGCCTTTTTAGAACTGCCCAATGAGGTTCTGGTGACTTCAATGGCGGTTCACCAGCGTTATTTTCCTGTATATGAAAAAGATGGCAGCAACCTTCTGCCGTACTTTATTACGATAAGAAACGGAAACGAACATGGTTTGGATACAGTCCGGCTGGGAAATGAGAGGGTAATCAGGGCCAGACTGAGTGATGCCCGCTTCTTCTATCAGGAAGACCAAAAAGTAGCTTTGGTTGATTTTGA
>CAJXNF010000539.1 GCA_913056375.1 uncultured Pseudomonadota bacterium
TCCCTCATGGCAGCCGAATCTGATCCCATTGGAGGGAACAGTGATCGAGTATTGAGGGAAAAATATCTCGACTGGATATCTCCTTTCCCATAGGTACAGGTCGACCCAGGCAACGCCACGAAGGCCTGGTGTGACCTTAAAGTTCGCTTTGTAGCTTGGGTCTTTTAAGCTAAATGAGCTTTGACTGTTGTCTACACTGACTGTGTAAGTATTGGGATTGCTTGATGTGTTGACTGGTGTTTCTTGACGGGTTTTATTGTCTTTGAGTGTGAGTTGCATATCGGTGATATTCAGGGATAGCTTTGCTCCTGGATTAATTCTTACGCCCGCCATCCCAAAATTACCTGCACCGCCAAGAAGATCTACGGCAGGCCAGACTGTGCTGCTCAATGTATTTCCCCGTCCGCCGGGGTTAATGTTTCCACCTGCTAAGTCTCCGTTCAGATAATTTGTAAAGTCGATGTTTGCGCCAATCGACTCGTCATCTGTTCCTAGGACTGGAACCTTGTATTTGAGTCCGGCACGCGCTTCGAATTCAGCAACAAGTTCTTTGCCGGAGTAAATCGGATAATCCGCTACATTGCTTGTCTGGAGTCCTGAGCCTCGGAATAGATTTTGATAGTTGCTTGGTCCTGCATCAAATCCTTCTAGTAGGACGGAGATTTTTGCTGTATCTGGACTTGAGTTCGGCTCATAATCAAAATTCAAGTTGGTGGCGCGCATGGGGAGCCTGACGCCAAGACCATATCCAAACCTTGCGTAAGGTTCTATATAATAAGTTCTACAGTAGTCTCCAAAGCCAATACAAGTTGAGAAACGCTTTCTCCATTCAAAGTCTTTGCCTAGTGTGAAGCCTGTAAGAAAATCAAGGCTTTCAATGTTGATATTCTGCCTTTGGGGTGCGGGTGTGGATTGAACTTTATTGAGCGATTCGAGAAGTCTGATCCGTTGCTTGAAAACTGGCTGTAGGTTATTGTTGATTAGGAAATTTCTTGGGATGAATATTGTCTCTGATTCTGTTGTTTTGGCGCTATTTAGGATTTCATTTGTGAGCTGCTGATCGCTTAGCTTGAGTAAATCGTCTCTGCCGGTTTTTGCGATCTTTACTCTGGCTTCTTTGAGAAGAGCCGCCAATTCGCGTTTGGCTTTTGTGGTGTATTCAGTTTTTATGTTGCTTTTGCCCTTTTTAGATG
Organism: uncultured Pseudomonadota bacterium; assembly: GCA_913056375.1. GTDB lineage: Bacteria > SAR324 > SAR324 > SAR324 > NAC60-12 > JCVI-SCAAA005. The sequence continues at coordinate 1,194 of CAJXNF010000539.1, forward strand.
ATTTTTGTGTTCTTGCGTTGATGCTGGTTTTATTGGCTGGCCTGAAGCAGCTGAATCCCTTCCTCTTGAGCAGTGCTTCTGTTTTTGCTGATTTGCATGCAGTTGGGTTCAGTCGATAGGTCAGTGTTGTTTGTATCGCGACGCCGCTGCTCAGGTTTGCAATGGAGGCGCTTTCGCTGATTACGTTTCCCAGGGCAGGCTTGTTCCTGAGGAGTGAAGCCTTGTTGACTAGATTTGAAAGGTTTGCAGTGCTTGGAGAAAAATTTATTTTGGCTCCATTTTCAAGTCTTCCTGTGTTCAGTGTGTTGAGCTGTTGCAGGTTCTTTAAATTGATCACCTGCGATTGTGCAGTGATCTGCCGTTCAAGTTGCTTGATTGTCGGTGTTTGTTGGGCGTAGGCCGGGGTCCAAGCAATGAGGGGCACCATGAGGCTGGCACATCCCGTCAACACTGTGATTGTCTTCGTCTGTCCTTGATTGGTTCCCATTAGCCTCGAGGGCTGTGCAGAATTCATCCTTTTCAGCGTTGTATCGAGCTCTTTCGTCAATATGTCTGACGCTGGTCTTTGAATTGGTCTGCTTAATTATTTTCTTGTCTTTTAATTGCTGTTCGTGCATATTTTGTTTTCGCTTCTTGAGGTCAACATGACCTATTTGTCTTGATTTTTTTATGGGTATTGCAGATTTAAGTGCGTTGTGCTCTTTCCTCATTGATAACGCAGTGTTCCCAATTGAGCTCTGGTGGTGGATCGGTCTCTGTCACTCAGCTTCCCCCTCAAATAGGGTCTCTAGCGGTTCTGCGTCGATCCCTTCCACCTCCCGCAGGTAACGGGCCAGTACATCACTCTGGCCATGGGTGACGTACACCTTGCGGGCACCGCTGTCTCGAACGGTCTGAATCAGCCCAGGCCAGTCGGCATGGTCACTGAGCACGAACCCCCGCTCGTAGCCCCGCCGTCTCCGGGCGCCGCGTACCGCCATCCAGCCGGAGGCAAAGGCTGTTTGGGGTGACTTGAAGCGGCGCATCCAGCTGGAGCGATGGGCCGACGGTGGCGCCAGGATCAATCGTCCCTCGAGCGGATCCTTGCGGGGCAGTTCGCTGACGGGACGACTGGGGGTCATCGGAACCCCTGCCTCGCGGTAGTGGCG
>CAJXNF010000540.1 GCA_913056375.1 uncultured Pseudomonadota bacterium
CTTTGTATCGGAACAATTTTTTTGAAAAATTTGTGATGTTTATGTATTTGAAACATCCCTTCTATATGATTAATATATGTCTTACACAAAAAACTGTATTTGTGTGGAATTACTGCCTGTCCACCTCACAGAGAAATACACAAAACAGCAATAGTAACAACCAAAACAGTCAACATGAAGCAAATGGATGCGAAGTCTGCGTAACTACACCCTAAAAGATTCGAAGAAACTTTTTTGGAGCAGCACGAAAATTTTAGAGAATTGAGAGAGTTAATTTTTGGTTTGCGACAAGCAGGAAGGAGTTAGTATAGGTTTTAGATGAATTTTTCCCAGCCTTTTCATCCATTCCCGCATACACCTCCAAGTCAGCGAACTTTGGCAAGAATTCCGAAGCAGGCGTGTCCAAGCGGAACCGACCTTCTTCGAGCAGCATCAACAAAGCCACACTGACAATTGGTTTGGTCATCGAATAGATCCGAAAGATCGTGTCTTCTTCTATCGGCAGTCCTCTCTCGATATCCCGTAAACCCGCCCAACGGAAATAGGACAGATCGCCTCGACGCCAAACCAACACTTGTGCACCAGGCAATTGTCCCGGTTTTCCGATGGTATTGATCAGCAGGTTATCGAGGTGACGAAGCCTTTTGACGTCTACAGTTTGGCGAGTTGACATGATGAGCCTTCAACAGAAATGACAATGAATTTGTTGATCAAAAACTATGATCTCTCCAACATGGAAAACCATGAGAATCTAGACATTTCCCACAAAATCTCAATCACTGATGTTGTTAGCCAGGTATTTTCAATTCTGTACTTGGAACCAACATCTGGAATGCTGATCGGCCTTGGGGACTCGTTCCTCTCATAAAACTCTTGCATCGAAGTCCTTGATAGCGTTTGATCGCAGGCAAACCAATAATTCTTGCCTGGAGAATATTCAATGACTCAAAAAGCCATCCTGACCTGTGCTCCCACAGGAGCAATCCATACCCCTTCGATGTCTCCATATCTGCCAGTCACGGCAGACGAAATTGCTGAAGCGGCGATTGCAGCTGCACAAGCTGGTGCGTCCATCATTCATTTACACGCACGGGATGAAGAGACAGGCCGTCCAGTGCAAACTCCGGAAGCCTTTCTGAAGTTCCTGCCGCGAATCAAGCAGGCTTGTAACGTAGTGATCAACATCACTACGGGCGGTGCGCCTCAGATGACCTTGGCCCAGCGGATGTCTCCTGCCAAGGAGCTTCAACCTGAGTTGGCTTCCCTGAACATGGGCTCAATGAACTTTGGGCTCTATCCGATGCTCAAACGCTACACGAGCTTCAAGCATGACTGGGAACGCCAGCACTTGGAGAATAGTCGAGATCTGGTGTTCAAGAATACTTTTCAAGATATTGAAGAGATCCTGACGACTTGTTCTGCCAACGGTACGCGCTTCGAATTTGAATGTTACGACACTAGTCACCTCTACAATCTCGCCCACTTTTTGGATCGTGGACTGGTCAAAGCACCACTGTTGGTTCAGACAGTCTTTGGCATACTTGGAGGGATTGGAACACACCCAGAGGATGTTGCTCACATGAAGCGCACCGCAGATCGCCTGTTTGGTGATCAATATGTCTGGTCAGTGTTGGGAGCCGGACGTTCGCAGATGCAAATTGCCGCCATGTCGGCGGCCCAGGGTGGTTCCGTACGAGTCGGACTGGAAGACTCTCTCTGGTTGTCCAAAGGAGTGCTGGCAGAGAGCAACGCTCAACAGGTCCAGAAGGCCCAGCAGATCTTGGAAGGACTCTCTGTAGAAGTGGCCACTCCGGATGAAGCGAGAGAAATTCTACAGCTCAAAGGAGGAAATCAGGTCAAATTCTAGGCTAGCATACGAGTGTCCCCATCTACCGAGATTGCCTGACCAGAGATTAGTTTTCCTTTCTCTGATGACAGGTAAAGCACTTGGTTGGCAATGTCCTGCGGGGTGACATAGGACTTAATGGAAGTATAAGAGAAAGCTTCCTGCTCGATTTCGTCAAAGGAGACGCCTCTTTTCTCAGCTTTAGCCGTCAGTACTCGTTGTTGACGCTCTCCGGATACCAAACCCGGAAGGATCGCATTGACACGAATCTGATCAGGTCCCAATTCAATCGCTAGTGACTTGGTCAGGCCGATCACTCCCCACTTGGCGGTAGAGTAGGGAGTACGGAAGGCGAAACCATATTTCCCAGCGGCCGAGGAGATATTGACGATGGAGGGATTGCTACTCTGCCGAAGAGAGGAAACGCACGCTTTTGTGAAAAAATACTGACTGCTCAGACAAACTGAAAGACAGCGCTCCCAG
>CAJXNF010000541.1 GCA_913056375.1 uncultured Pseudomonadota bacterium
GTGGATGAAATTGGATTCGAATTACACGAATTTAAAGATGATTTCAGAGGTTTTCATGATGATCAACTAGTCGTCAATGGATTCTATCCACAGGTAATCGACTTTGTGAAAGAGCATACCGGAGCAAAACGAGTCGTGGTTTTTGACCATACGATTCGCAGAAGGATGTCAAAGGAGCAGATGGAAGGGAACGTCCAAGACGAAAAGTCTGTGGTCAATCGACCTGCAGTCCTCTTGGTTCATAGTGACTACACCCCTAGTTCCGGACCACAAAGAGTACGAGATATCATGAAAGATGAGGCCGAGGAATTACTCAAAGGACGGGTCGCATTTTTCAATGTTTGGAAGCCATTCTGTGAAAAGGTGGAAGAACTTCCTTTGGCCATGTGTGATGCCAGAACCTCAACGGATGAAGACTTCCTTACAATGAAGCTGAGGTATCGGGAAAGGACAGGAGAGATTTTTGTGCTACGACATTCTCCTAAGCACGAGTGGTATTATTTTCCTTGGATGGAATCTAAGTACGCTATTCTTCTGAAGACCTATGACTCAGAGACTGATGGACGAGCACGATTTACTGGGCATAGCGCCTTCGAAGATCCAAATTCTCCAGCCAGCCCTCAGCAACGAGAAAGCATCGAAATTCGAACAATGGCTTTTTTCTGAACAAACTTGGGAAGCCTCAAGGCCTTCCCTTTACCTCCACAAAAATTGAGACGGTCTCCTCACACTCGCTGGTACTGGCAGTAATTTTATGAAAACCTTCTTCCTCCAGTCTTACACTGTCTTTGTTCAGTTTCGTGGTTTCGCCATTTACAAACCATTCTATTGAGTTAGATTTTCCTCTGACAGCAATCTCTAAATCTTCGCTTCTCAACCAGGCTTGATCCTCAGGATAAACAATCAGCTTTTTGCAAGCAGCTTGATTCACATTCTCAAATCGACTGGCCAGAGTGCTCCTTTCTCTTCCCAATTTTTCAGTAGCCCGAAACTCCTTTAGATCTAAGGCTGCACGAATCTCGCGTGCTAGAGGAAGAGCCGCACCAGCGCCTGTCAAACTAGTCGTTGATTGATTCTGAGGAGTTCCTAGCCATACCACCAAAAGATGATCCTTTGTCAACATTACAGCCCAAGCATCTTGACGATGGGCTGCTGTCCCAGTTTTCACTATTTCTAGGTCACCTAGTGAGTTGATTTTAGATAGTAAAACCAGCAGGGTGTTTGTGGTACTGGATGAGAATTTTGATTCGTGGGTAGCTGAGCGATTTTCTCCATCAAGAAACTTCAAATTGATGGGCGTGCCCTCGTTACCAATCACAAGGTAAAGCTTCGCTAGTTCTTCAGGACTTAAGTAAAATCCGCCAACAGCCAAGCTAAGCCCAGCCTCTGGACGTTGCGTTGCATTTTTCCCAATCACAGATCGAATGTCTGCTTCTACCGATTGTGGATTTAATTTTTCCAAGACCTCAATTGCTGGGATATTCCTTGAGGTGAGCAATGCATCTTTTAGTTTAAGGTCCCTCTTGTAGTGAGCATTAAAGTTGCTTGGAGTGTAGCCTCCCGACTGGAATTCACTATCATCCAATATGCTGTTTGGATTCAGTATGCCTCTGTCAAGCGCACTGACATAAATCCAAGGTTTCAAAGTCGACCCCGGGCTTCTCAGTGAGGTAAGAAAGTTAACACTCCCACTGCGCTTCTCCTCGTTATAATCTCTTGAGCCAACGTAAGCTCGAAGAATTCCTGTTTTTCTCTCAGCAATTAGGACTGCTCCATTGATAGGAACTGGAAAGAAATTCAAGTTGGCATAAAGGCGATCCCTGACCGTTTTCTGCCAGAGAGAATCAATGGAGGTTATAAAATCGTTGAAATAATCATCTTTATGAAGAAAATTTTTTATTAGGATTTTTCGACTGCCTCAAGTTTCTCAGGATGAAACCAATCGTTGGTGAAGTCCGCGCAAGCTTGTAAGAGGCGGGTCTGTAGAGATTTGTAAAAAGTAGCTGAATATCTCCCAAAGGTCATGTATCTGGTATGAAAGACTGCGAACATGATTTCCGCTCTTATCAGGTTGTTTCAATTGGTAACAACTGTCGGCGTCAGTCAGTTGCAGGATCAGCACCTGTAATTCGAACGTGATTGATGAAACTTTTAACTTAAAACTCTTGTTAATTTAGATGAAAATTTGAAGAAAATCTAATCGTCACAATTGTTCACCCCCCAAAATGGGTTTTGTCCACAACTGTGAATTGTAGAGACCTGAAACTTGGCACACATATGCAAGTACCTAACAGGAACCACCGGCCACGTTCTAAG
>CAJXNF010000542.1 GCA_913056375.1 uncultured Pseudomonadota bacterium
CGACCTGGTTGGCGAGACCATCACCAACGGGATCAACCGAGAGAACGGTTTTGTTGATGGCAAGCAGAGGATTCTGCGGAATGGTTGTCGAGGTGGAGGAACCGGCGGGATCGGTTTCGTCTGAATCACCAATGGCGGTGTTGTCGATGGTGCCATCACCACCGCCATTGGTGTCGATGTCGTTTTGGGTGAGTGTGTAGGAGGTGGTGAAGACCTGCGATTCACCTGGAGCAAGGGAGGGGATGGTTTCGCTCAGCCCCGTGAGTGGATCGGTGACAAGAACATTGTTGAGGGTCTGATTGCCTGAATTGGTGACCGTGATCTGGTAATTGATGACATCACCGACCTGGTTGGCGAGACCATCACCAACGGGATCAACCGAGAGAACGGTTTTGTTGATGGCAAGCAGAGGATTCTGCTCAGGGAGAATCTCTACTGGTTCAGGAAGATCTGTTTCTATTTCATCAAGTGTGGCTGTTTCTAATTCATTTAGAGCTTGTTGAATATCTGGATCAGTTGTATCAAATGAATTGCCAGAAAATATAGTTGCGGCGAGCGGAGTTGGCACTAAGACAACGAGATCTCCAGCATCAAAACCAGCGGTTCCCAGCGATAAATTACCTCCTCCATTCCCTGATGGCTGAAGGACAGGGTTAGCAGCATTCAGTGCTTGTACGCTTAGTGGTGGAAGCTCTTCCACATTTTCTGAATATCCTTGGTAGTCGCGTAGAGGTATTGGCGTCCATCCTTCTTTATTAATTAATCCATTGACTTCTGCATATTTTGAATTATTTCCAAGCAGAGCACCGGCAAGTTGATCGCGTTGCTCTTGAGCCGCGAATTCATCGAACACTTGCTTAAAAGTGATAATTCTTAGTTTAGAAGGGAGGGGCTTCGTTCAGCCACTGCATTTTGAAAACCTTGCACTCCAGGGACCAAGCCACAAGGCATAGACAACGATATGTAGTGATCGATACCTGCTTGACGGCTGTTATCCTTTTGTAAGAAAAATTTTAATATCTACAACGTCAATGATTACTAATTGGTTTCTCGGAATGCAGAGCCTATGGTTCGCGTGAAAGGCTGCAAAAGATAGCGTAAAACGCTTCTTTGTTGGCCTTTAATATCACCTATCAAAGGCATTCCTGCTTGAATGGGTATTTTTTTATTGTTGGCATCAAGATATTGATGGTCTAGGCTTACCCTTGCTTGATAGAAATACTTACCTGTGTCTTCATCTTGAACAGTTGTACCCGCTATTGAGGTAATTTTTCCATTGATCGTTCCATAGATACTGGAATCAAAAGGGAGTAATTTAATGTCAACACTTTGACCGATATTGACAAAGCCGATGTCCTTTGATGGGATTCGTAATTCGACTATTTTACTCCGCTGAGTTGGAACGACTTGCAAAACCACTGCTCCTGGTCCTACGACTGAACCTGGAGCTTTATAACGAAGATCACTAACCACACCATCTACGGGTGAAATGATTTTGGTCCTTTTGAGCTGATCCTCAATCTTCTTAATATTGTTACTGATAACAGCTTCTTCGCCAACAAGTTCAGCAATTTTTGAATTATTTTCAAATATTATTCCTGATTCTAGCCCTCGAAGATTTGCCTCGGCTTGTTTTAGTGCTTTTCTCGCTTCATTTTGTGCACCGATCATTTCGGCAAGTTTGCCTTGAGCCGTAACCATTTGCAATTTTGAAGCTGCACCTGAATCTGTTAATGAGTCCCACATATTGACCTCCTGACGTTGGAAAGTAATTTGTTTACTAAGCCCAGCGACTTCAGCTTTCTTTTCAGCAACTGAAGCTTTTGCTGCAGCAATTTGGTCTGATTTGTTTGCTAAGCGACTAGTTAATAATTTTTGCTGAGACTGCACAACTTTATCTTTGCTATTTGAAGAACTATTTAAAATCTTTTCCCCATTAATTGCTGATTTTAATTGCATTTGTTGCAAGACAAGATTCTCTAGTTCTTGATTTGCTGCATCGTAAGCACTCCCTACAAGCTGAGGACTTAATTCAAGCAACACATCACCCTTGCTAACTTGCTGGCCATTATCAACTTTGACTGATGATACTATTCCCCCTTCAAGGTGCTGAATTACAGTAACCGAACCTTTTGGAACGACCTCCCCTGAAGTCTCAATGACTTGTGTAATCGGCGTGAATGCTGCAATTGGTAAAAAGAGAAGGACTGCACCACTTAAGTAATATAATCCACGAGTTAAATGATGATTGCTTGATTTGTCTTCAAGCTCTAAAGCTTGCGTTAGGCGATGTCGACCCAT
>CAJXNF010000543.1 GCA_913056375.1 uncultured Pseudomonadota bacterium
GCCTTTGCCCCTAGATGTTGGAAAGCGCAAGATCGCTGCCGTCAAGAACGTCCGCTCCTCCCTGAAAAGCTTCCTGCCGCTGCTTGTTTCTTTCCAGAAGAAGCGGATCAGCACTGACCTTCCAAATTCAACAGAATCTGATCACCGGCAAGACCCATCCTAGAGTTTGATGATCCGGCATCTCCCCAAAGGTCGATGTCTTTGTGTCATTTTAATGACCTGAGCAGGGTTTTTACGGGCTTAGTTGCTGCATGAGTCTGCGATAAATCAATTTTACTGAAGGGTTAACTCGTTTCATTAGTCAACTGAATGCATCTCGTCTGGCTTTTCCGCACCCCATTAACTTTTTTTGTAGCTGTGATCTTCCTGCTTTCAGCTCAACGTGAGGCACAAGGAATCATTTCAAACGAGAGAGAGTTGAGTTGGCTGGGGTTTGGAGAAACCCAGGCTAGTTTTTCAATTCAAGATCACGATCTTGCAGTTGGTCTGGATGGTTCTCAACAGGAACTGACGTTTTGGCAGGAGCGCAATGCCAAAACAAACCTATTCAGTGGGCTACACCTGATCAATCAGGAATTTTCAATCATGGGAGGGCAGAGCAATAGCCAAACCTACGATTTGGAGTATCGCAGTCTCAGCCTTCTTTATTCGTTTGGTTATGACTGGTTGATCGGGGATTTTCTGCATATTCAGCCCTATGCAGCCTATGGCCTTGGGCAAGGCAGCTTCCGCTTGGCTCACACGGCGAAAGACGGAACCCAAAGAGCTTTCCCGAAAAAAACAGGGTTCACAGATATCGGAGCCTACGGGGCCAACATACTCCTTGAGATCTCCAAACGATTCTGGATCGGTTTTTCTCAAAATTATTTTCTGGAAACTCGGTCATTTGCCTATGACGGTTTGGGAAAGACTGAACTCCAGCTCGAACAGAGCAACATGTTACTGCTGATCTGGAACTGGAACCCAGTCTCTTCATCGATAAAACTTCCTGTTGAATTCATTCGCCTTGAGGATCTGGAAGGTTAAGCAGCCCGAACATTTTACGATTCGCTAGGTATTGATTGGAGAGCCAAACCTTCAACTATGAAAATCTGGGCCAGACACGCTTGGAACCAGCCGCAAGTACAGCATTCATGCTTGTTTGGAATTGGGAGAGAGTTCCAATCGCTCCCATCGACCCGAGGGCGAGTTTTTTTTGACTTTTGAATAACCAATTTCAACTTGGTGTTCTTAGCGCTTCATTGACTTCCTTCCGGCAATTTTGCCAAATTCTTCCTGCTTTTTTTGATTCTCTTCCGCTCAACCAACGTCAATTTCTGCTGATCACACTTTTCGGTATGAATTTAGGATTAATTCGTTTCAATTGAACCAGAAAGTCCAGAGTCTGAACGGAAGAATGAGAATTCATTGCGAATTTTTATCAGATTATGATAGGAAATAAGAAATATGTTACATTATTTAGACAAAATATATTTTTCTTACAACGAATCTCAGCCGCTCACCCAGTTAGGTCAGCATCATTCTAAGTCCCTGTTCTCCGGGCTAGAAGACCAAATCCAAAATTTGAAGAGAACTATGGCGAATGTAGGAATGAGCAAAAAGGTTGCTGAAATATTCAAGAAGCGAGGACCAATCCTGCTCCTCATCAGTCTATGTTGGCTGCCAGTTGGTTGCTTTGTGCCTGATGATCTGGAAACTATCGCCGCTGAAAGCACCATTTATCCACCCCCACCTCCTGCTCCTGGCGTTAGCCTCTCCAAAACCACAGCAAGCGTCAGCGAAACTCTCACCAAAGACAGTTTTACGATCAAGTTGGACTCAGAACCTGAGAGCAATGTCGTGATTAATCTTTCTGATAATGACACTGGAGAAGCTACTATCTCTGCAAATACGCTCACCTTTTCATCGAGTAACTGGTCGGCCGCTTCCATTTTTTCCAGTTTCTTAAGCAGGAACAACTTTTGTTGCATGGCATCGATGCGAGCATTCGCCGGAAGTGCAACCTCTTTGATTGCTTTCTCAAAGGAGAACAACGCGACACGATCCTGTCCCTCAAGGCGATCCTTCCGCTCGGCTGCGTCAGTGGAGGGATCCGGCAACAGCATGGAAGTAGAGTTGTCCAGCACCAGATACAACGCCACATCGGAGGTTTCATCCAACGATGGTGGACATTCGTCAAAGTTTTCGATCACAGCCGTCGCACTGGGTGAGTCGTCAGACAGATCTGCAGGAGATGCCGCGTTGTCTAGCGTCAACGTAAGCGCTTCTGTGCCATCCAACTGACCACTGGCCTGCACA
>CAJXNF010000544.1 GCA_913056375.1 uncultured Pseudomonadota bacterium
TAAGTGAACATTGAAAAGATAATTAGATTAATAAGATCAGTATTTTTAGGGTGAATGATGGAAAATAACGAAGGACTTACTGGTGCTCAGCTCCTTGTCCAGTGTCTACAAAATCTTGGTGTAAAAAATAGCTTTGGAGTTCCTGGGGAATCCTACCTGGCGGTATTGGATGCTCTTCATGATGCTGACATTCAATTCACCCTCTGTCGACAGGAAGGGGCCGCCAGTTTTGCCGCATGTGCCTGGGGTAAGCTGACTGGTATGCCAGGAATCTGTTTTGTGACTCGGGGCCCAGGGGCTACCAATGGTTCAATCGGTGTTCATTCTGCTCGTCAAGACAGCTCTCCAATGATTCTATTCGTAGGGCAGGTTGGTGTTGATCACAAAGACCGAGAGGCTTTTCAGGAAGTGGATTATCGGGCTTTCTTTGGGCCTTTGGCCAAATGGGCTACCGAGATTGACAATGCTGAACGTATTCCAGAGGTCGTTAGTCGAGCATGGCGCCTTGCCTTGTCTGGTCGGCCAGGACCAGTAGTGATTGGACTACCCGAAGACATGTTGACCACCCGAACTTCTGTCGAACCTTGTCAGCCAATTGAAGTAGCTGAGGCTGGGGTTGATCTATCTCAAGCGGAAGCACTAACAGGGATTCTGAACGAGGCGGAGCGACCGCTGATCCTCATTGGGGGAGGAGGCTGGAAAGAAGTGGGCAAATCCGCTTTGCAGAAGTTTGCAGAGCTTCATAACTTTCCTGTTTCAGCAATTTTTCGCTATCACGACCTCATTGACAATAATAGCCCAGTATACGTTGGAGACGCTGGCGTTGGGATGGCAGCCCATCTCACTGAAATGATCAAAAATTCAGATGTGATTTTGGCTATCAATGCCCGCCTGGGTGAGGCCGCCACGCAGTCTTGGTCACTCTTGGAAGCGCCCTATCCTCGTCAGAAATTGATTCACGTTCACGCCTCAGACCAAGAAATTGGCAAAATATATCAGCCTCATCTTAGTTTTAATGCGAATCCCAACCAATTTGCTCAGTTTCTTGAGAGCTTGGAGATTAGCGGTAAAAATCTTCCCCAGAGAAAATCATGGATGGCTAAGGGCCATTCCAATTATCTTTCATCCTTGATAGCTCCTCCACAAAACAGCCCTTTGGACATGGCAACAGTGATGAAGTTCCTGCAAGATCGGCTGGAACCGGACGCCATCTTGACCAATGGAGCAGGAAATTTCGCATTTTGGCCAAATAAACACTTTTGCTTTGGTTCAAGACATAGGCTGCTGGCGCCACAGAGTGGGGCTATGGGCTATGGACTGCCAGCGGCAATCGCTGCGGCTCTCGCTAATCCTGATCGGCAGGTTGTCTGTTTTGCTGGTGATGGCGATCTGCAGATGGGATTGGCTGAACTCGGTACAGCTGTTCAGCATGGTGCTAGAATGGTAATTTTAGTCTTGAATAATGGAGCTTATGGAACCATTCGGATGCATCAGGAGAGGAAGTACCCAAGTAGAGTTTCTGGAACGAATCTGCACAATCCCGATTTTGCTGCTGTTGCGGAAGCTTTTGGAATGAAGGGTTTTTGTGTTAGGCAAACGGAGGATTTTGCAGAGGCCTTCGAACAGGCATCTGAGTCAAAAACTGGGGCTCTGCTGGAATTAATAGTCAGTGTCGAGGCAATCACCCCAAGAAAGACTATTGCTGATCTTCGTTCCGGTGGCTAGTTGGATAATTTGCAGGAGGATCTTGTTGAACCACTGACTTTAGTGGCCTAAATATTTGACTGGAATACAGGTGGGTTTTGATTATGTTTTCAGAGATGTCTTTAGCATAGTCTCTCGACTAGAATACGTTTCTCACAATTTCGAACAACTCCAGAACGACTCTCGAAAAGGAATATAAAATCACTGCCCCACAGAGAGTCAGGTCTCCTTCCCCTTTCGTTGGATGAAAGAGCATTACCATCGCCGAAGGAATCTCCAAAGCTTCGCTTTCCACCCTTCTTTGTCGGAATAAAATCAAAATGGTGAAGGCTCCACCAAGTAGAATTAACCATAAAACCATAAATTAGCCCCCCGCTAAAACCTTTGAAAGACACTCATATCTTTGTGATTCTAAGCAATTCTGAATCCAGATTAGGTTAATTGATTCTTCGAAATTCATATTTATAATGCTGCAATAAGATTTTTGTATTTCACGTAAATGCTTGGATCCAACTAAGGAACGCCCTAACGAAAGTCAAACTGATAGGGATCTGTAAAGTCATTCTCAATGAGGCTCCTTTACTCC
>CAJXNF010000545.1 GCA_913056375.1 uncultured Pseudomonadota bacterium
CAAGTCCTTTCACAAATGAATCCTCATCAACCAAGTGTAGGCGTGGGACATTCATTGGGAGCCGTAGTTTTACTTTACGCTGCTGCACAAAGACCTGAAGCGTTTACAGACATAATTTTACTGGATCCACCCCTCTTTTCATGGGGCAAGCGGGCTTCTTTGTGGTTATTGAAGCAATTTGGAAAAATGGATCGGGTTACTCCAGCTCGTACAGTTCTTAGACGTCGCGAAACTTTTTCTTCTCACCAAGAAGCTTTTGATCAGTTGCGAAAACGCAGTTTTTTTCGAAAGTTCTCAGATGAGGTTTTGACTGACTATGTTTCAAAGGGCTTCATTGCGCAAGTAGACTGTGTAAAGCTGCGTATTCCAAAGGAGTTTGAATACCATATTTTCCAAACTATTCCATTACGCTTTTCAAAGTCTTGGAAAGGGCTAAAAGGTCATTTGGTATTCGCAAGTGATAAAGGTGTACTCCAACAATCCGACCGCAATGAACTTCGTAGGACACTACCGGGTTTTAAGCAAACGGCTTTCAATGGAGGACACATGTTTCCTCTGGAACAGCCAGAAAAGACCGCTGAGATTATTAGAACTTTGATCAATTCAAGAGATTGACGCTAAAAATCCTTATTCAAATTCTAATCGCAATCAAAATAGAGGGGTGTTCGAAATTCCTATTCGAGGAGTTGATTTTCCAAATCAAACGTAGGCAAGTTCCAGCAATGCTGTATACGATCTAACTCAATTAACCCAACGGAGGGCCAAGACGCCTCCGAGAAAAACAATACCAATCAACGGCTGTACAAAAAGAAGCATCATTCCCACCAGCAATAGGCAAAGTGTGGCAACATTGAGAGCAAGTGGATTTCGGGCGGGAAGAGCTGGTTGCTTGGGTGTTGATTTATTTTCTGCTTCGACCTCAGACTCAACTTCCTTTAGGATGTCTGACAATTCTTGATCTGTCAGGCCATATACCTCCTTAACAGCCTCCAATTCATTTTGAAACTCAGCTGCTTGCTGTTGCTGTTCCCTGTAACTTTCAGCTTTTTGTTGAACCCTTCGTAATAGGTCTCGGTATTGTTCTTCCGCCATCCTTTTCTAGGCAGCCGCCTGTTGTTTCTTGTAACGATGCAGGAATTGCAAAAGCTTGATCCGTGTCAGGGCGTTGCTGTCACGAAATTGCAGATGGACATTTAATTGTTTACCGCTTGGAATTGTGGCCAGAACAGTTGCTGCCATATTTTCCAGTAAGCTTGCGCCTGAGAGGTGGAACAGAAGAATTTCGCCATTTTTCAATGGATCTTCAAGTTTCTGTGTAATCGCTATTTTCATCCCTCCTGCGCTCATGTCAATAATCTTGCCTTTGATCTTATAATCATCGGCAGATCCATGTGCAGAGCGCATCTCTGGTTCGTATTCGCTTGCCTCCACTCTTCTGAAAAGAGCGTCTTGATTGAGTTCGAGTCGCTCAGATTCACGTATCGCCATTTTTCGAATGTCGTTACTATGACCCAACCAGACAATTCCTGGAGTCTCTGTTTTTTGTTCTTCAACTCTCAAAGCGACCTCATAATCAGCGTCCCCTTGGCGCCGGACACGGCATTTGATGACCTTAAACTGCAAAAGATTAGCAGGCCGCCGCTTGATCATGGGAGGGTCAATGCGAACGCCACGTTCACTAACTTCCTTGATCAAGGAAATGAAAGCCAATTGTCTGCCCTTAGCTGTTACTGAGCATTCCACCCGCATGTTGGGTAGTAGCATCTTCGTATTGATGACTTCACAATCTTTGTTGGTGAGATTAAACTGCAGCTTAGTCCGCATAGCATGAATTGCAGCCATTAATTCTGCATCTAAGCTTCCCTCCTCGATGAGTTCATCCACAGCTTCCTCAAAAAGTTTGTTGCTGCGCATCATCGAGAGGATCTCTTCTGCCTCACGTTTATTCCCAAGCCGATGGACCAACTCTACTTCATCTTCAGACATCTTCAGACTTTCGTAAAGAGTATGAAGAGTCATGTCGGTCTGTTCGCGCTTGATCCGAATCTGTTCAAGTTCTTCCATCTTTGCACGATAGAAGCGAAGGCCAAAGAAACCACCGACGGCAGCTGTGATCGCAAAAGTCACCCCAACATAGAAACTTGTTGGGATAACTGCAGGTGCGTCATACGTGGCTGATAAATCAGACAATTCAAAGTTTCCAGCAGCTGATTTCTGACCACAAAGCCAAAACCATAACAATGGTGAGATCAGCAAAAGGAATCTGCGGTGAAGCTGGACAAAGATTTCA
>CAJXNF010000546.1 GCA_913056375.1 uncultured Pseudomonadota bacterium
TGAGCGATGTGCCCCACAGAAACGGATGGAGGTGCCGTCAGCGCTCCAACCATCGATGTGCAGCACGTGCCCCACGTAGGTCAGCCGTCGCAAGGGACCACCCTCAGCGGGTAGACAGTAGACCTCCTGCTCACCTTCTTCTGCAGCGACTAGGGCAAGCCAGCGACCACAGGGAGAGAGACGAGGGGTCTGCAGTTCGCTACGGGATTCGGTCAGGCGCTGGGCCCGCCCACCCTCCAGGGCGACTTCCCAGAGGTTGTCTTCAGCCACAAAATAGAGTTGGTTCGTACCAAAAGTGGGGAAACGGAGATAGCCGAGTACAGGAGAATGCATTGCTTCCATCAATCAGGGGAACGACAGTCAACAGAAAAAGAACATCACGATAGAGGAGGTATTCTGGCGAGGCAAGCGGGGAGTGGGAGGATCAGGTGTTCGAAGGATTTGCTGAGGCAACTTTGCACGCCACAAATCGTAGTCGCACGTAGTCAACCGTCCATTTTCCAAAGTCATCTCGCAGGGTGGGAGCCAGTTCCTCAGTGATCTCGGCAATCATCTCTTCACGCTCTGCTCCCTCCGTACTCAGGAACGAACCTGCAAAGGTCTCCAACCAGCCTCGAAGCTCTCCGGGCAAGACTGTTGGGCGGGGAATCAACTGAATCACTGGCACCTGAAAGCCCGCTTCTTCCAGGAGTTGACGATATTCCTCTACACTGGGAAAGTACCAGGGATTCACAGGGGCCAAACCTCTACGCTGACGAACCTTCGTCAGGGCTGCCAAGACAGAAACCACATTCCCCTGTCCGCCCATTTCTGCGACAAACCGACCAGTAGGCTTCAACGCTCACTTCACACCGGCAATGACCTCTCTAGGCTGGGTCATCCAGTGTAGGGCTGCATTGGAGAACACCGCATCAAAAGCACCTTCGAATTCCAGATGCTGTCCATCCATCACCCGGACGTTGATGCCTTTTGCCAATGAGGATTCAACCATCGCAGGGCTACTATCGACCGCTATCACATGGCAACCAGCATCTATCAACTTCAGAGTCAGCTCGCCATCTCCACAACCAAGGTCGAGTACCGTCTCCCCAGGTTTTGGGTTCAGCAACTGCAATACTGGTTCTCCCAAATCACTCACAAATCGTGCGTTTTGGTTGTAGCCAACGGGATCCCACTGCGTAGCGAGGTTTTTCTCACTCATTGCTGACTCTCTGAATCAATCGGCAAAATCGGTTCCAACTCTTCCTTTCGGACCAAGTGATCATGCAGCATCCGTTCAGCAGTCTGGGCAATCGAGCGGAAGTACAGTCCCGGGTAGGGAGCCAACAGTTCATCCGTGGCAAGCTGACGTCGCAGGCGATCCTGGAGGGTCTCATCCAGACGGAGCAGTTCATAAACCGGCAGACGACCTCCGACTGCAGACCGAACCAAACGCTGGGAAAGTACCAGCAGCAAGGTGTCGGCAATCAGCGCTCGCTCGACACCAAGATTTTCCAGACGCTGTAGGCAACTGAGTGTATTGTTCGTGTGCAGGGTTGCCAGTACCAAGTGGCCTGTTAACGCTGCCTTGAATGCAATCTGGGCCGTTTCCTCATCGCGAATCTCTCCCACCAGAATCACGTCTGGATCCTGACGCAAGGTTGCTCGCAGAGCTTCCGCAAACCCCAGCCCCTGCGCAGGCTGCACCGAAACCTGGGTCAGGCGTGGCAGGTGATACTCAACCGGATCTTCAATCGTGATCACATTCTTGCGCTGAGCGTCGAGCTGATTCAAGAGGGCATAGAGCGTTGTCGTCTTGCCGCTGCCCGTCGGTCCAACCACAAGCAGCATTCCGTATTGACGTCGCATCACGGTCTTGAGTACCGCCCGATCATCTTCATAAAAGCCAAGTTGTGCCAGATCCAGCCGCAGGTCCCCGGATTCCAACAAGCGCAGTACTAGTTTTTCACCCTGTTCAGTTGGCAGACTGGAGAGCCGCAGGTCGTAAAGCTGGCCATCTGGGGTTCGTTGCTGCAGGTAGCCGTCCTGAGGTCTGCGACGTACTGCGATGTCCAACCCAGCCTGTAGCTTCAGGTGAGGAAGCAACTGACTGGAGAGCAAGGAGCTGAGTTCTGGCAGTGTCTGCAATTCGCCATCGATGCGTAGACGCCCCAGCAGTTGATCTGGCTGCTGACCGGGTTCCAAGTGAATGTCAGAAGCCCCGTAGCGCAGGGCCACGTTGAACAGTTCCTGCCATTGTTGGGAAACTTCCACCTCCTCCATTGCAGGAGCATCACCACGTCCTTCACGA
>CAJXNF010000547.1 GCA_913056375.1 uncultured Pseudomonadota bacterium
GACAAGACCAGGGCGGAAATAATCTGCCGCAAGACCCTCGTAATAGTTGGTACGCGCCATGAGAACATCGGGGTAAAAACACGAAAATGGAAATACATTTACCGAAACAAATGAAATCCATTCAGCTTAAAAATAGCCAGTCACTGAAAAACGTCAAGCAAAAGCCAAGCCATGGGCTGTTTGCGCAAGATTGTCTTGACATCACGACAATCTTTTGCTCAAGCTCGGCTGAGCCGCAAGACGATTAAGGGAAGAATCGAAATCTATAGTTAATCAATTCTTCTTTGACTATAATTACTTTGAAAGCCTTCACTGGCTTTAAGTTTGTCTCTGTGCCTAACCATGCTTCTCCCTGCCCACGGCGAGTCCAAAGGGAAAATCGGTGTATTCATCGAAGATCACTTCGACATGACCGAGTATCGCCTTTTTAACAAGCGATTTCCCGCCGCTGGTTTTGATCTGGAATACATAACGAACCTCTGGGGAAACCCTACACTTCAATTTGGTTCTAATCCTGACAATGGCTGGGTTGAAGAACATATTACTGTTTCCAAAGATGTCAAGGATGTCAACCCTGGTGATTACAAGGGTTTCCTCCTGATTGGTGCCTATGCAACAGATCGCTTGCGTTATACAGTTCAACCCGCGAAAGGAAAGCCCAATGATGCACCTGCAGTCGAACTGCTACGCAAAATCAATGCAACGCCTGGCGTAAAAATTGGTACGATCTGCCACTCTCTTTGGCTTCTTTGTGCTGACAGAACACTACTCGAAGGCCGCAAAGTAACATGTGCTCACAATATTATTTGTGACGTTGAGAATGCAGGCGCTGATGTGCAATACGGAGACGATGGAACCGTTGGAAGTGTTGTTGATGGTGATCTCATCACAGCCAAGCATCCTGCGTTCACCGATGAATTGATTGATCTATTCATCAAAGGTATCGAGGAAGCATAAGAGATCAACCACATCGGCTGCAGCGAATCAATAATCAAGCGGGCAAGTCAACCACTTGCCCGCTTTTTAATAGCCAACAACAATTCGGATTCAAACCACCTGATAAGTACAACCCTTAATTGCCTCGAATAACTCCAACAGAATGCATTCTTACGTCATTTTGTTGACTTAAAACCCCCTCCAATGCGGTCGCTTCAACCTCAGCGAGCTCATCCAGTCTTTGACAGATGAATTCCCGCTCCCAGCGCGATTCAGCTAACCCCCAGTACAGTCCAAAGTGACGTGCTTCGCTTGCCAGCAAATCCCCGTATAAGCTTCTGAGCTCTGCGTCAGGACTGTGCTCTGCAAGGAGAGCCATACGCTCGTGTGAGCGAGCTTCGATCAATCCAGCGACAAGAAAAGAATCCAGCATCCGGTGAGGCTCCACTTTGCGGATATGTCTGGATAATTCGGCGCCATAGCCAGGGGAGGGAAGCGGCTCCAAATAACGACCTCGGGCCTTGATAACAGATAGAACCTGTTCGAAATGCTCCAACTCCTCTCTTGCCAAGGGACTCAGGACTTCACCAAGACCTGGCTCACAGAGGTACCTGAACATCATTTGAACAGCAAATCCAGCTGCTTTGCGCTCACAATGCGCGTGATCAATCAGAACTTCCATCGGGCAGGAATTGGCCTGTTCGACCCAACTCCAGCTGGTAGGAGCCTTCAACCAGCGGATCGACGAGACGCTTTTGGGGGGACTGCTGAGCGTCATCAAAATTGGCCTAGATGGTGAAGCAGACCCTGCAAAGCCAGGGAATAGCTCATCGGCCCAAAACCAGACACCACCCCGACAGCCCGATCTGCCAGGAGTGAGCGATGACGGAAATTTTCGCGGGCATGGGTGTTGCTGAGATGCAACTCCACAAAGGGAATCGCCACGCCAAGCAGTGCATCCCTGAGTGCAATGGAGGTGTGGGTGTACGCGCCGGCATTGATCAGGATTCCCTGGCTCAACCCCATGGCCTGATGGATGCGTTCCACGAGGGCCCCTTCGAAGTTGCTTTGGAAACAATCCAGTTCAGCCCCCTCAGCCTTGGCCTCCTGTCGAAGTCGCTCTTCGATCGATGCCAGCGTTCCGTTTCCGTAGATCCCTGGCTCCCGCTGGCCCAGCAGATTGAGGTTGGGTCCGTTCAGCAGCAGCAGATGCATGGCCGCAGGCCGGTTTCAATTGGGCCGATCGTATCGATTCGGCCGTGCGCGTCACGCCGGCTGGTAAGTTCTTGCGGTGTGGTTCGGGTCGGTGCCCGAGTGGTTAATGGGGGCGGACTGTAAATCCGCTGGCTCTG
>CAJXNF010000548.1 GCA_913056375.1 uncultured Pseudomonadota bacterium
ACCACACCATGGGTGAGTGGGTAGAGCCCCGTAAGCATACTTGCACGGGCCGGCTGGCACATCGCGCTTGGGGTGATGCAGTGTTGAAATCGTGTCCCCTCTGCGGCTAATTGATCGATATGGGGTGTTTTGACTTTACGTCCCTCGAATCCATAACAATCACCACGGTGCTGATCCGTTGTAATGATCAAAAGATTTGGTCTGCTCATGTGTTGGCCCTAATAGTTTGAAGAAATTAACGACTAAATTTTGTTATCGCCTATGTGTTTATTTAGAATTTCAAAAAATATAATCTGAGATACTTTATTGGTTTGAATTACGCCTCCTGATGGCATGCCATGCAGGAGAAGGGGGTTCGTAACATAATATTGAACTCGCCTTGTTTTGGGTCATCCTTTAGGAACCTTTCTTTGTTTTCTTCTATCTGTTCAATTCTCCGCAACAATACTTCTTTGTAGGGCCAGTTGCTGAAATCGCTGTGCTGTTTTGCAATTGAGTAAGCGTGCAATGCTGCTACACTATTACCTTGTTTAACAAGCAAATCTCCGAAATTCAGAAAGAAGCCCTGAAAATTATATGGGGCAATCTGGCTATTCCAACAGGCACGCAAATAAAGAGATCTTTTTTCTCCGCTTCTTAGTGGAAGTAGGGATTCAAAGTTTGGATCATTGCGGTCTACAGCTTTGTCGGCACACACCTCAACATTTCTCCACATCATCTCAACTGCTTCCTCAAACCTTTTTGAACCTTTGGGATTCCCCCCTAAGACATATCCGACAGTAAACAAATTAAATTGAGGCCACTGATTGATAGCTTCCAGCCCTTGATAATAGCCTTTTCGAATTAGATATTGATCATCGTGTATCGTACCTTCTGTCATCATTAGAATGCCATGAAAGCCCAAGTAGCGAGCATCAGAGGGATCTAAGGAGACTGCTTCGCCAAAGTATTTCCTAGAGAGGACTGCGTCATCTGTAATTTCTGGCGGAATTTGCTTCAGACGCGATCTTTCAGAAAGACGCCAAATATGCAGGAAGCCGATGTAGGCAGCTAGTTCAGGGTCTTTGGAATTTTCAAGGTAGGCAGCTTTTAGAAGAGAAGATACTTTTGGAATTTCTTCGTATTTCCCTCCGTGAAGAGTTTCCCAAAACTTAGTTTTGGCTGATATCGCTAGTTCAGTAGTGCTAATTTCCGCTTTTTTCTCGGGTGCAAAAGTGGTCGCGAAAAAAGAACATCCAATACAAAAACTGAGTATTGTAAGAAATGATATTGCCGTACAAAAATTCTTGATTTTCATTCTTTTTTGGTTCTTTTGGAAAAAATCAGTCCGGATTTCAATTGACTCTGTTGAGTAAATTACCCATTTCGTCAAATTCAAATTTTTCTGACTTCACATGTTGGGAATCTAGCACTCCTTTTTCCGTTGCTTCCTTCAAGAGAGGTGTGGTCAGCAGCATTTCATTGAGGTGGAGTGTAGATCGAATCTGGGCTAACCGAATGGCACTCAGTTCAGGCTGCCAGCAGGTGGCAACTAAAGCCCGAATGACTTCCCGATCATTGGCAAGTACGATGGGCAAGAAGGCCTTCTCCAGCACAGTGGATGACACGGCATTCAAGTACATCGAATGAAGATCAAGTTTATTGGCTGTTGGCTGTGGAATGAAATCCACCATACCTGTACCCATCCCATTTCGATTGGTCGCTTCTGTCATCCTCAAAGCAGCAATTTTGTGGATGAAGGGCGAAGAAGGATTCGCAACACCTCGAATATCAGTTCTACCTGAAATGTGGGGATCTAGCCCAGCTCCAGAAATCTCCTTGCCAAACTCCTCAACGATCAATGCATCCAGCTGATCAAATGGTAAACTGGGCATCAGGCTTTTGGCCTTGTGCAGAAGTCTTTTCTCTGTTTCAAAAAGTGCCTCAGGCTCCACAGGTTCAATATGACAAATTTCCCGATTGGCATTTTCAATGAGTGCTACGCCTGCCTTGATCGGAGCAGACTGAATCGCTTTTTCAGCAAGCTTCGGTAAGATCTCTTGTAATCCTTTAGGGCCAATTCTGTGAACAGAGCGAGCTCCTTCAGCTTTCCCAAGACCCACTGCGATCAGCTTGATCAACCCACTTTCAATTTCTCGGGGAAAGCTCGTGTGGGCTTTAACTCGGTTTACAAGGACAATCCCTGCAGACCCTGCTGCGTTGGCATCTAAATGACAATGGATTCCCTCACCGATCGGCCCGTAGTCCACTGTTTTCATAGAGGAGCGGATTTCGCAACCCATG
>CAJXNF010000549.1 GCA_913056375.1 uncultured Pseudomonadota bacterium
GAAGTCGAGTTCTCAGTTGTCGAAGCAGGCGGAGGAGTTGTTGGAGGTGGTGCATCAGTTTCGTTTGTGGGAGGAGGCAGCGGAAGAAGAAGGGGAAAGTCTAGCTGCCTTGCCTGAGCCTAGAGAAAATGAGGAGATGCTTTACAGTTGAATATTAATAAAGTACTAAAAAAATTAAATAAATTTCATCTTTCTGATTGATTCCCTACCTCACTACCAATATTTTTCACAGCCGTATTTCTCATCATAAAGTATCGACAACACAGCTTTTTGTAACTTGCTTGTCTTGTTGGCTCACGTGTAGTTTTTCAACAACAGTTCATTCGGCAATCAATGGTTTTGAGGCAGAAAACCACGGACAGTATCCTTGGAAAAATCAGTAGAAATGACAAATCCGTCCTAGGTGCTTCTCAACGTTCAGTGGCATTATTGGCTGATTTAGCCTCACCTTTATAGCAAGGAGAAAGAGATTGCGACTCCAAGACATTCCTATGCAGCGCAAGCTGGTCAGCAGTTTTCTGCTGGTTGGTTGTATCCCTGCGGTCCTGTTGACCTTGGTCAGTTTGCTCGTGGCCATCTTTTCCCTGAGTAGTAGCACCTACGAACAGTTGACCGGATTACGACAGGCCAAGCAACAGCAGTTGGATAACTATTTTTTAGAGCAGCGCAATGATCTGCAGGTACTGAGCAAGACTGTAGAGAGCTTTCAGAAAGCGGCAGACAATAAGCTGGGTGCGATCATGGAAGCCAAAAAAGTCACTCTGCTTGACTATCTCAACTCTGTCCGTTCCCAGATACTCGACTTTGCAAAACGCCCAAAAATTATTGAAGCAATGTGGGATCTACCCCAATACTTTCCGAGCTACATTGTAGAAAATCGCTGGGATGAAGCAACGCTGAGCAAAAAGCGGGATGAGTTGAAAAGTTATTGGGAGAATGAATTTGGCGAGCGCTATCGACAATTGAATGAGGGCAAAGATCCTGAGATTGAAAAATACTTCTCCCAGTTGGATGAGCATACGGTTGCCTTGCAGCACTCGTACATTGTCAATAATCCCAACCCGATGGGATTCAAGGATGAGTTGGACAAACCTGATGAAACGGCTTACAGCCGGCTACACGAGCAACTCCATCCATCAACCCGTAGCTTTCTCCGTGAGTTTGGCTACTACGATATTTTTCTCGTCGAAGCTGAAGAGGGTCGTATCGTATATTCCACGTTCAAGGAGCTCAATTTTGGAACATCCCTGATCGATGGTCCCTTTGCAGAAAGCAGTCTGGGGAGAATTTTTCAGCAAGCCAACGCAGCCCAATTACCAGGACAGTTTTTTATCGAGGATTTTGAGCCTTACTGGGCAGGCTTTGAGGCACCAGCTGCCTTCGTGGCAGCCCCTATTTTTGAAATGACCAGAAATGGCCTGGTCAAACTTGGTGTAGTGATCTTTCAGTTTCCCGTCGACAAGTTTAAGAGTGTGATGAGTGATCGTAGTGGACTGGGACAGACCGGAGAGACTTACTTGGTTGGAAGTGATTTTCGCTTTCGCTCAGATACTTTTTTAGATCCACTCAATTTTTCCATGGAAGCATCCTTTCGGGAATTTCTTGCATTGGATACAGCCCCAGTACGCTCTGGTTTGGCTGGTGATTCTGGTGTCGGTATAAGCCGCAACTACCTGAATGAGTATGTGTTAAGTGCCTGGAGTCCCTTTGTCTTTGAGGATCTGAATTGGGTGATGGTCAGTGAAATGAGTGTGAGTGAGGTCCTCAATCCATTGGATGCCGGCGGTGCAGAGTTCTACAAAGACTTTTCAGAGCTGAATGAATATTATGACCTATTCCTGATCCATCCAGATGGAGAGATTTTCTACACTGCAGCTCGTGAGGCTGATTACCAGACAAACATTCTCAACGGTAGATTCGCTGATAGTAGCTTGGGAAGGGTGATGCGGCAGGCGCTCCTCAGTCCAGTAGATTCAGTTTTTGCTGATTTTCAGCCTTATGAGCCAAGTGGAAATGCACCTGCAGCCTTCATTGGCCGTCCAATTCAATACGATTCTTCACGTCAGAATAGTGTGAATCAAGGGCTAAGCTTCGGGATTCAAACAGTCGTTGCACTTCAACTCTCCGATGGAGCCCTAAACGAGGTGATGCTGCAACGCACTGGTCTGGGAGAGACCGGAGAGTCCTATCTGGTTGGCCCTGACCTCAAGCTACGCAGCAGCACCCGTGATCCCAACCGCAATCTATCTTCCTCTCTCAGCGCAGAAGTCTCT
>CAJXNF010000550.1 GCA_913056375.1 uncultured Pseudomonadota bacterium
AACGAATCGGATGGAATTTCGACTTCTTCACTGGCGTAAATATTCAGGTTAGTACCACCGACTTCTGCTTTGATAATCCGGTATCTGCCAACATCATCGACTCGCTGAATTCGAGCCGGTATACCTTCAGATGCTAGCCGAATGAATTCTGGTCTGATACCGAGTTGGAGAGAAGAAGTTGAAGCAGGATTTGGAAGATTTTTATTCAACGCAATACGGTGACCCGCAAAGACCGCTCCCCCATCACTCCACTCACAGGGTAGGAGGTTCATGCCAGGAGAGCCGATGAAATGGCCTACAAAGGTATGTCTTGGCTTCGAAAAGAGTTCTTCTGGGGTTCCAATCTGAACTATCTGCCCCTCATACATCACAACGACCTCATCCGCAAAGGTCAGCGCCTCTGTCTGATCGTGGGTGACATAAATCATCGTGAACCCAACTTGCTGATGTAACCGCATCAATTGGGATCTTAACTCCCATTTGAGGTGCGGATCGATCACAGTCAGTGGCTCATCAAACATCATCACATTCACGTCAGATCGAACCAACCCCCTACCTAAGGAAATTTTTTGCTTGTCTGCCGCGGTCAAACCCGACGCACGATGCTTTAGCTGGTTTTGCATCGAGAGCATTTTTGCTACTCGCTGCACACGTTCATCTAGTTCAGTTTCTGGTAGTTTTCTGTTTCGCAGAGGAAATGCCAGATTGTCGTAAACCGTCATCGTGTCGTAGACTACCGGGAATTGGAAAACTTGTGCAATGTTTCGCTGATCGGGAGGAAGTGAGGTTACATCCCTATCATCAAAGAGGATCTGACCCTCCGAAGGTTTGAGAAGCCCCGAAATCAAGTTTAATAATGTGGTCTTTCCACAACCGGAAGGACCTAACAGTGCAAACGCTCCCCCGTCTCGCCAGGTCAAATCAATCTTCCTGAGGGCATAGTCTTCTTCAGACTGTGGATTCGGTAAATAACTATGACGGAGTGATTTGAGTGTTATCGAAGACATATCAAACCTGAGCCGGTACAAGTTGTTCTTGGTCGTCAAAGAGCAAACAGTTTGAGGCCGAAACGTAAAGCTCCAGTTTTTCCCCAGGAGGGAAGTGCATCACTCCCTGGGTGTGAGCTACCCAATCATGCTCAGCCCAACGCAAATGGATAAAACTCTCTGATCCAGTTATTTCTGTAACTGTAACCTCACCCGACAATTCAAGGATGTCCTTTCCGTTGCTCTGAATCTGGAGATGGTGAGGACGAAATCCAAGTGTATATTCTCCAACCGGCACATTTTGGAAAGGAGGTAACTGCAGTGATAGACCTTGCTCACCCTCAAAACCTTTTTCTGTACGTTTCAGATTAAGAGTGTTCAATGGCGGATCAGAAAAAGCTTTTGCAGTAGCGAGGTCGTGAGGTTTTCTAAAGACTTCGTGGGTTGGACCATACTGAGTAACACGGCCCTCACGCATTGTCGCTGTGTAACCGCCCATCAAGAGAGCTTCATGAGGCTCTGTAGTCGCATAGACAACGGTTGCTCCAGTATCCGCAAAAAGACGTGGTAATTCTTCACGGAGTTCTTCACGTAGCTTATAGTCGAGGTTGACCAGCGGTTCATCAAGTAACACCAAGTCTGCTCCTTTCACCAACGCTCTTGCCAATGCGGTCCTCTGTTGCTGCCCCCCTGATAATTCACTTGGCTTGCGCTGCATGTATGGGGTCAACTTTAGCAACTCTGCAACCTTTTCCACGCGAGGTCGCAACTGGGTTTCGGAGAGTTTCTGGATTCGTAAAGGAGAAGCGATATTCTCAAAAACGGACATATTGGGGAAGTTGATGAACTGCTGGTAAACCATCGCCAAATTTCGGCGTTGTACAGGAATTCCAGTTACATTCTGACCTTTGAACCAAACTGATCCCGTGCTGGGTTGGTCGAGACCAGCCATCAAACGCATCAGTGAAGTTTTGCCCGACAAGGTAGGACCAAGCAGAACATTGAATACGCCCGGATTGAGGCTTAAATCGGTGTGTGCAATGTGCACTTCACCGTACACCTGCTTACTTAGTTCACGGAATTCAAGAGACATCTGGAATAGTCGCTGAAGGCAGGATCATGATCCTGCCCGGCAGATTCTCGGAGGGAAGCCCCCCGAGAAAAGGATGGTCTGGAAAGAACTGATTAGTTCTGACTCCAGCGTTTAATCAAGGAATCGTAACTGACAGTTACACCCTTAGGCTTTTCATTGGCCAATTTGGCTTTTGGTGAGCCTGGTT
>CAJXNF010000551.1 GCA_913056375.1 uncultured Pseudomonadota bacterium
AGTCAGCAAGGCTTTGAAAAACCCTCGCCCGTTTTGGGAGAGGGGGGACCACGTCAGTGGTGGGTGAGGGAGTTCCTAAAGACTACTCGTTTTGGTTCAAAGCTAGCGACTAGCTTTGGAGTTCCTTGTGGACGTAGAGCAGGCCTGCGTAATTGTGAACGAGATAGTCCGTGTTGCTGCCCATCAGCAGTCGTCCTAATGCGGTGTGATCATGCGCACCAATCACCATTAGTCCAGCGTTGACTCGCTCAGCGAGTTGAAGCGCTTGCAGGTAGGGTGTCCCAAAATCGAGATGCAGCTGATAGGGAGACTTCAGTTCAACTTGGGCTACCAGCTCTTCCAGGCTCTTGCGTCCATGTTCCAACAGCTGTTCGCGTCGTTCCTGCAGGAATCCACCATCAATCGCCACTCCGTAGAAAGCTCCACCCCCGACAACATGAATTTCCGGATAGTCCAACACGTGCAGGAGGTGCAATTTTCCCTGGCGAGCGAGAGCAAGCTCGTCTGCCTTACGGAGCAGTGATTCCGAGATCGAGCTGAGATCCAACGGAACAACAACCTGTTGAGGGTCTCGTTGAGTTTGCTTATAGACAAAGATGGGAGTCGAACCTTGATGCAGGACCATGTCCGTGTTGCTGCCCAGAAATAGCCTGCCTGCCAGAGAGTGTGAGTGTGCCGCCATGATCGTCAGTTCAGGTTCTAACTCATCTTGTAGCTTGAGAATCCCATCTGCTGGATCTGCGAAGAGGTGAACAATCTCAACTTCGGAACGGAGTTGAAGTGCCTGCAGGTGCGCCTCAAAACTTGGCTCTGGATTCTGCAGTTCTCCACGCTCAATCAAGTCTTGAATCGCAGCTGAGCGGCAGTGCAGGACTACGAGGCGAGCTGATACTCGTGCTGCCCAATCGTCAGCAAAACGCAAAACTTCCTTGCTGACGGGAGTGTTGTCTACAGGAACAAGGATTGCGGGTTTCATGAGACCTCTTTGGGAGATTGCATTGTTGTGAGTTCATCTTCTTTTCGTTTACGAAGCATCTGCTGATACCGCTCTTCTTCCTCATCGCCCAGCAGGATCTTGTAGCGGACCCGTTCGGGATCATCAAAAAGCCCCAACTTCCAGCCCCAAAGGAAGGACGCTAGTCCAACACCTCCTAAAAAAAGTGAAACACCGAGCATCAAGGGTAAGATATCCATTCGTCTATTGGGAAGAAGTGAAGCGCCAGTTGAAACGCAGTGAATTGAGGACTACTAGTAAAGAGGATAGTGACATCGACAGTGCTGCCACGAGCGGAATGACGAACCCAGCCAACGCCAAGGGTAGTGCCATCAGGTTGTAAAGCAGTGAGAGGAGCAGGTTTTGGCGAATTAGCCCAAAGGTGCGTTGAGAGATCGACAGGGCTTCCACCAGGGCCTCCAGATCATTTCCCAACAGCACAAGATCAGAAATTTCCAGAGACTTGTCTGTGGAGGTTCCCATTGCAATGCCAATATCAGCTTGGGCCAGCGCTGGAGCGTCGTTCAAACCATCCCCAACCATCAATACTTTGCTTCCCTGCTGCTGAAGCTGCTGGATTTGCTCCAGTTTCTGTTCAGGGTTGGCAGAAGCTGTAACCCGTGCCGAGTCAATTCCACAGGCCTCTGCCACTTTGTGGGCAGCTGACAAATGATCTCCTGTCAACAGGTGGACTTTCAATCCCAACTGCTGGAGAGCTTGGATAGCGGACGGACTACTTTCGCGCACCTGATCCTTGATTTGAATCGTTCCCACCCAGCGTTGCTCCATTGCCAGCAAGAACAAAGATCCTCCTTGTTCAGCCCACTGTTCCAACTCCTTTTGCTCTTCATCAGTGAACAGTACTCCGCTCTCTTCCAGCCAACGTTGGTTGCCTCCAAGCACCAGCTGATTTCCCCATTCCGCTCGTAGCCCTCGACCTGCCATCTCCTTCCAATTGTTGAGTGGAATCCGTTGCAGACCGTCGGTTGCTAAATGCTGCTGGATGGTCTTGGAAATCGGATGATTGGAATGTGAAGTAAGCGCAAGTGCCAACTCTGGATAAGACGTTCCTCGCCACTGTAGCTGAGTAACTGCAGGATGCCCGGAGGTGATAGTACCCGTTTTATCGAGAACCACATCGGTGATATTGCGGAGGGTTTCGAACTGCGCGCCACTTCGGAAAAGAATGTGGTGCTTGGTAGCAGAAGCCAAGCCTGTCAAGATAGCGATAGGGGTCGCTAGTGAAAGGGCACAGGGACAGGCGATGAT
>CAJXNF010000552.1 GCA_913056375.1 uncultured Pseudomonadota bacterium
CCCGCCAACGACACCACCTGCTACTGCACCGGCACCGCTACCTTGCCCCTGAGTTTGCACTGCGGTCACAGATGAAATGGTGGCGCATTCATAGTCTCCGCAGGTCTCCCAATTGATTTCTTGAGTCAAGTAATCAATTGGGTCTGGTTGTGGGGCCTGCTGCTGCTCCACGGGACCACATCCTGAAATCAACAAAACAACAGGAATCAAAAGCGCTAGCTTTTTCAATTTCCCCAGCCCCTGAAAATCATCGAGGTGGCGAGGGCCTCCAACACCAGCAGGTCTCGAACATTTCTCTCAATCCGCTCTCTGGCAATTCTGATTTCTTCCAAAATATTCAGTGTCTGCTCAACCTTGGTTGCCCGAGCTCTGAGTTCAACAGTGTCGCGGATTGACTCGTTTATTAACTCTTCTCCCGACCCGAGCTGAACCCTTGCAATGTCGCGATAAACGCTTGCTAGATCCAACAAAATCCGGTCAAGGCCATCTCTGATAGCTCTGGTTTCACGCCTTTTTTGGTTATCTGTGACTGACTTCAGTTCACTTCGAAGTTGAGCAGGCACTTTCGCTGATTGATGCCCACGCTTCACCTCTTGGGGTAGAGCAAGTATCTGTTAGTGCCGCCATACGCGGGCGTGTGTTGTCTGAGGCCGTTGTTGCTCCCGTTGATCTTCCTGGTTTTCGTCAATCCTCTATGGATGGCTTTGCCCTGTGTTTTAAAGAAGGGTTAAGCCATTACACCGTTGTGGGTGAAGTCGCAGCAGGTGCTTCAGAAGCGATTGATCTAAGGCCCGGAGAGGCGGCACGTATTTTCACAGGAGCGCGGGTTCCCGAAAATTGTGATCGTGTGATCATGCAAGAGCAGGTGGCCTACACTGGTCAAGTGGCAGAGCTTAAGGCCGATACCCGTTCGGGTCAAAATATTCGTGCAGTAGGCAGTCAAATTCAAAAAGGGCAAATCGTGCTTGAGCACGGATCCAGATTAACTCCTGCGTCGATAGGATTACTGGCTTCTTTAGGGATTGAGACGGTTAGCGTGTATCAAAAGCCCAGAGTTGCCATTGTAGTGACGGGCAATGAATTGGTGGCATTAGGTGAGACCAAAAATGAGGTCCAGGTGTATGAAAGTAATAGTCTGGCTTTACAAGCCGCCCTCGAGGGGCTTGATTTAAAAGTCGAAACGATACTGTTTGCCTCAGACGATCCAGACCAAACCGTCGCTCAACTCGATAAAGCACTGCAAACCGCTAATTTGGTGCTCATTTCTGGAGGAATTTCTGTGGGAGACTACGATTATGTCGCAGATGCTTTGAAGACTATTGAAGTCGATTCGGTGTTTTACACGGTGCGACAAAAACCAGGCAAGCCCCTATTTTTTGGTAAGAAAGGCGAACAAGCAGTCTTTGCACTCCCCGGTAACCCGGCCTCAACACTGACCTGTTTTTATGTCTACGTCAAACGCTATTTAGAGCATATTCAGGGTCAGTCGCCAACCGAGATGCTCCTTACACTCGAGACCCCTATTGAAAATAGGTTTGGTCGTGCCTTATTTGTTAAGGCCCAGCGCTCAGGCGGAACAGTGACGCCAATAGATGAATTTAATTCGGCAACCCTTATGAGTTTTGCAAAGGCGAATGCACTTATTTACGTGCCCGCGGATACTGCTCGAATCGAGGCTCAAACAAAGGTAAAAGCGATCGCATTATAGGCTATGGTTGAAGGGGTGCACATCGGATTCTTGATACTCTTACCTATTGTCGCCTTTTTGTATTCGAGCGTCGGCCATGGGGGTGCCAGCGGCTATTTGGCGCTTATGGCCCTGTTTGCTTTTGAGACGGTCTTTATGAAGCAAACGGCCCTCACACTCAACCTCTTCGTGGCCGGAATAGCTTTTCTTCATTATTTCAAGGCAGGGTATTTTAACTGGCGTATCTTTTTGTGGTTTGCCTTAGGCTCGGTTCCTGCCGCCTACCTTGGAGGAACTATCGATCTTGATCCAGTACTCTACAAACGTATTTTAGGACTACTGTTATTGGTATCGATGATCCGTATGCTTATGAACCTGAAAGAGGCTGAAACTCCGCCAACGCAGGTACGCATTGTTCCAGCCATAGGTTTAGGGGTGGCTATTGGATTGTTTTCAGGACTCATAGGTATTGGAGGCGGTATCATACTTACCCCTGTTTTGATCTTGTTGCATTGGGCGCGTATGAAAGAGGCAGCAGCTGTTTCGGCACTTTTTATTTGGG
>CAJXNF010000553.1 GCA_913056375.1 uncultured Pseudomonadota bacterium
AGAAATGATTTCTCAATTTCTTCGTTATTTTGAGAAAGTTCATCCCCAGACTCGGTTACGCCTGTCAGTTGAGTATGTGAGTGGAGCGTTCGAAAGAGTTTCAACTGGAGAAGCCCAAATTGCGTTGTGCCCTGTGCATGAAAGCTTGGAAGAGTTTCGGAACATCGAACTGTTTCGAATCCAGATGATTCCTGTTGCAGGCCCTCAATTTGTCGATCATCTCGGTGAATCTCCAACGATAGCTAACTTGGAACAAGCCACACAGATTGTAGTTGGTGATTCCAGAACGAAAGGACCTCGGAAAGATTTTGGTGTACTTGATAGAGTAAAGCGCTGGACAGTGAATGATCACGCTTTAAAGCTGGAGATGCTTAGGCAGGGCATGGGTTGGGGCAGACTACCTGAATTTCTGGCCAGAGAGGAGATCGTCAAAAAGAATTTGATTCGTCTTTCGGAGTCCTTGATCAGCAGTATTTCAATACCGGTTTACTTGCTTAGAAAAAGGAATACTGTGCCAGGACCTGTGACACAACAAGTATGGGACTACTTTTTGGAAAATATTGATGATGGTAAAAGGGGGGATTCAGCCTAACTCTCTCAATTAACCCCACTTGTCTGTCCGCACTTTTTTCTTCGCATGGACAGGACACTTGAAGAGTGGCTCTGGTTCTTTTTCCTCTTCACGTTGCTTGGCATTGACTGCACCATTTGCTCGCTGTTCCGGAGTTGGATATTCCACTTCCAAGAACATTGGCCCCAGTCCTGTATCTCTTGTCTCACTCATAGACAATTGATAGCGAGGCTCCACTCTCTGGAATTCGTTAGGTTGTATCGGTGCAATTGGAGTTACCCGGTCTCTTGCCCCATCTAGATACTGAGGATAAAAATTTGTAGTGCCCTCCAATCGATGCCAGGGAGTTTGTTTTCTTTTTTTCTTAATTTGAGCTACCATCACTGCCTTTAGTTACAAAATATACGTAATTGGCTAGTTTGTGTGTTTCATTGGATTGAAACCTCCTCAAAAGTGATTCTCATGGAACCATCTGATTTTCCCACCAGGGAAACTGTTTATGCAAAGATTCGCGCCGATTTGGATCAGTATGGTTGGAGTCTCATTTCGTCAATTTACCGCGAAGAACTTTTCACGCACACGGTTGGTCTGAGCTGGGGCTATGAACACCAAGAGATCGAACTCATTGGTCTGAATCAAGAAATCGCTGCAATGTTGCTGAATGAATTGGCCAGAAGAGTCGTCAATGGTGAAAAATTTCATGCCAACTGCCATTTTGAAGATATTGTAGATGGAGTTGATTTGATCCTTGTGGAAAACCCAATTGACCCTCAGGGCAAGCCGATGACCAATGGCAGGCTTCGTTTGATTTGGCCTGATGAAAACAACCTCTATCCCTGGCAGAGAGGCTGCGAAGAAGAATGTCTAATTCAGCAATGGTTCCCAGATTCAACCATGCCTGAAAGAGATACTTGCGAGGCCTACGCCCTTTTGGAGCAAGCTACCCTTCGCTGAAATCAAATCTATTCACTCAATTTTTTGTCCTGCTGCAGCATTCTCTCCATTTCCAAGATTAGCGTTTCTCGAAAACGCTCCTGCCGCAAACCAAATTGAAGCGAAGACAGCAGATACCCCAAGGGTTCCCCAACGTCGTAACGTGACCCTTTCATTTTCACTGCTGAAACCCTGCCTTTCGAAGCCAATTGGTTAATAGCTTCCGTCTGGGTGAATTCACCTTGATGCTCATGCGTATTATCGGTTGCACGAAGTGCATCAAAAATTTCTGGAGTATACAGGTATCGACCATAAGACGCATAGTTACTGGGCTCAGTCCCTGGAGCTGGCTTTTCCACCATCTGTCTGACTTCCATGATTTCTCCTTCATTAACAGGATCAATCACTCCGTAGCGTGAGATGTCTTCTTCCGGTAATGCTTCCACAGTTAGGATCGTATTGCCTGTTTCCTTGTAAGCTTCAATCAATTGTAGAGTCAACGGAGGATTCCCCATCACGATGTCATCTGGATACGCCACCACAAAGGGAGCATCTTGGACAAAGGGCTCCACTAGCATCAGGGCATTGCCTGTACCCATCATCTCTTGTTGTCTCAATGTGAAGATGTTCGCGCTCGTTGGCTTGATTAGCTCCAGTTTTTCCATGGAGTTCGCTTTGGAAAAAGCTGAGTCTAGCTCAACTTCACGATCAAAATAGTCTTCTAAAACCTTTTTTCTGC
>CAJXNF010000554.1 GCA_913056375.1 uncultured Pseudomonadota bacterium
CGATTGCATGTCGGCATAACTCGACCGTATCTGGCAAGTTGCAAAGTCCGGTTCCGGGAATCAGTACGGACGGGTCAACTCCAGCTTCAACCAAACCCTCTAAAGCTGCTTTGCGCTCTGCCGAACCGACGGACAACGCCTCACCCGTTGTACCAAAGGGAGCCAGTCCCGCGCAGCCATTGCTCAGGAGTTGATGAGCGAGTGCATTGAATTTTTCCTGATCAACCGCGAGCTGATCGTCGAAGGGAGTGAGGATTGGAGCGATGAGTCCCTTGATCATATTCGGCCTTTCAGTGAAGTATTCATTTCTGCAAAAAATCTGTTCTATCTTTCATGTTTGCTGCTTTTTCAAGCCAAGATGCCCTCAAATATGTTTTTCTGAGCCAGCAGCCTGGGAACAACAAAATCCAGCAATGCTCTGACTCTTGCGGATCGTTTCAAGTCTGCATGAATGAGCAACCAGAGTTGATGTTTCGCATCAAATGGCTCTCCTGCTCTCCGCAGTTCAGGATCGAGATCTCCCACGAAGCATGGAAGGAGACCTTGGGCAGTTGAATTTTTAAGTGCCGTCAACATTCCTGCCACCCCTTGAACCTGCATGATTTCTTTTTCAGAAACAGCTTCTTGCTGTTTCTGAATGACATGATTTCTCTCTAAACCAATGTGATTTAGCCAGGGTAGGTCTGTACCTTTGGTGTCTTTCGAAGCATAGCGACACCAAGCGATGTCAGCAAGATTGCGACCGACCGCTGTTTCCACGGGCTGAGAGGTGAAGCGAAACGCCACATCCGTTCTTCTTTCCAAATCCAATAACCCATCATCCGGTAACAAAATTACCCGAATTTTTTCAAATTGCGCCGAGAAGTCCACGAGGTGAGGAGTCATTAATAAGACCATTGCCTGGGGGAGAGTGATGCGGACTTCTCCGGTAGCTTTTTGATCATGACCCACCACTGCTCGAAAAGCAGTAAAGATTGATTCCTCTATCTCTTCAGCGTGTGAAAGCAATTGCTCTCCTGCGCTTGTGAGCCGATATCCTCGTGGACCCTTTTCAAACAAGGAAAGCTCGAATCCCTCTTCAAAGGATTTCAGCCGACGATGTAGGGTCGCCACATTCGAGCCAAGTTCATCTGCAGCCGCAGTGAGAGTTCCTTTCTTAGCAACAGCCAGAAATAACTTCAGATCATCCCATTGATTCATTTTTCATTTTTGAAAAACAGATTTGATAAATTGGCTATTTTTATTTCAAAAATACGAGCTTAGCATAAAAGTCTCGTTTAGAAATTCAACACAAAGATCCTTTGGGAATTTGTTGTTGGTTTGTCAATCAAGAATAAGGAGCTGTGGAATGAAGAAGCTGTTTCTGTCGTTGGCCATGTTTGGGTTCGTCTACATCAGTGGCCTGACGATGGCCCAAGCATCCAGCCGTTATCAACTAGACGTAGTGCACTCAACCGTTGGTTTTGCAGTCAAGCACATGCTCTTCAGTACAGTGCGTGGCAAATTCAACGATGTCCAAGCCACCGCAGAAATTGATGAACAAACGGGGAGTTTGCGTTCAGTGAACGCTGAGATCTCTGTTGCCTCTGTTGACACTGACAATGCAAAGCGAGATGGGCATTTAAGAAGTGATGATTTCTTCAACGCTGAGCGTTATCCGACAATCACCTTTGAGAGCACAAGCATTGAGCCTGAGGGGAATGGGAATTACCGAGTGGATGGAATCTTGACGATTCGTGATGTGAGCAAGCCGATTACCCTTGAAGGGAAGCTATTGGGAAAGATGCCCGGTCGGGTAGCTTTTGAGGCAGCAGGTCAGATCAATCGCCAGGATTTCAATGTCACTTGGAACAAAGCTCTGCAGTCTGCAGGTGGATTGATGGTGTCTGACGAGGTCGACCTGAACATTGAGGTTGCGATGTATGTTCCTGAGGGTTGAGAAAAATCCCATTTAGTAAACAGTCTCTCAACTCAATCATCTGAACTAAGCCAACAAAATGGCGATCTGCGATCAATCAGCGAATCATTGACCATATTGGAGAATCCAGTGTCAGAACCAACCATTGCCCAACCCTCTCCCTATACTGTGGAACTAGAGCAAGGGAAGAAATATGCCTGGTGTTCTTGTGGACTTTCAAGCAAACAACCTTTTTGTGATGGGTCTCACAAGCAAACCACTTTTTTACCAAAAGTCTTTACTGCAACAGAGTCCAAGACCTTCTACTTGTGTGGGTGCA
>CAJXNF010000555.1 GCA_913056375.1 uncultured Pseudomonadota bacterium
GAAACGGCGGTGGCACCATGGGTGTTAGGGTGAAAGATCAAAGCCGTGTTAAAGAAATGGAAAACATCATTCGCCAAGAGATCACCAAAGACTTGCCCGATACCATGGCTTTTAGTGCGCAAGGGAATTTATTTGGTCAGTTTGGTGGTAGTCGATCCATTCCAGCGAAGCCTGAAACCATTCTCCACGCCCCCCCTTTTGCACCCGTATGGTCGTTTGGTCGAACAGGTCCTCCGCTGCGGTGATGATTTGCTCACCCTGGGTTACCACCCCAAACTTGACGTTGGATGCCGTACGGCGGGACCATGGCTGAAAATATTCATATTGATGCCGAGTCACTTCAATCTTGATCAGGGAACTTGACCAACGATCAATCACATCATCGGCCATGAGGGCAGGTTTGATACCACCCATCAAGATCAACCAACCCCATACTGAAATGCTCCATATTGTTTGTTTCATAGCATTCGATCTTTTTGAATCCCGTAGGTTTGGAGGATCGCATCATTGGCCTTTTCAGCTTCGTTTCGATCCAGGCAATCAAAACCAAGTCGCTCGCCAAATTCGATGACGTGGTGGGAGCCTTCATGATCCTCCAAAGCTCGAACAACGTCTTCAAGCGAATCAATACGAATACCATTGATGGACTCAACCAGCACCCTGCCCTTGATATCCATGTTGGCATTGACAGGGTGAGAGAGCACCGTGGAAAGCATGATGGGCTCTGAGCGAACCTCCTCGGGTTCAGCATTGCGTTTGTAGAAGAGTTCGTAGAGCAATCCGATCCCCGCGACTGCTGACCAGTTCTGACCGAAGGTCGTCAGGTAATCGCGGCTCAAAGGGGTGAAGACCAGCCCTGCATAGACAAAATATTTGGGCGGCTCATACTGGTTTCCCTCCAATCTATCCTGTGCGTTGACTTCGACTGGCAAAGCTATTTCCAGAAGCTGACCCTCTCGCCATATCTTGACAGGAACCTCCTGGCCATGCTGGGCCTGACTGAACGCAATGGCCCCATGCACTTGGTTACCCTCGTAGAGGATAGTGGCATCTGCTGCCACCTGATAGCCATTGATTTCAAGTAGCACATCATCTTCCTTCAGAAATGCCTTGGCAGACTCGCTCCTCAAGGTATCGACCCTGGCACCATCGGAGGGAGACTCCAATTTGAGGAACTGACGATAGGCTGGGTTGATGAGTGGCGAGAGACCGATTCCGGCCTGGGGAAACCCATTGTAAACCCCATCTTCAACATCCTTGAGAAAATGCTGAATGATGGGAGGAGGGATGAAGAAACCGGTATTTTCCAGGCCCGGAGTCCCTTGAAAAGCCACTCCCACCACCTGGTCGTCTTGGAGTACAGGCCCACCGGAATTACCTGGGTTAATGGCCGCGTCAGTCTGAACTGCCAAGAGACTTCGGTTACCGGGTTGGACGTAGTTGATAAGTTCGATGCGACTGACAACCCCGCTGGTAAAAGATATTTGCTCCCCCCCAGCCGGATAACCGATGGTGTTGACCACCGAGCGTACCTTGGGCAGGACTCCGATTGGGAGAGGATTTAGCCCCTCAAAAAAAGTTGGGTGAAAAAAAACACAAAAATTGTGTAAAATTTCAGTTTTCCTCATTTCCCTTGTCGACCTCCTAATCCAACATGCTT
Source organism: uncultured Pseudomonadota bacterium (assembly GCA_913056375.1). Taxonomy (GTDB): domain Bacteria; phylum SAR324; class SAR324; order SAR324; family NAC60-12; genus JCVI-SCAAA005. The sequence goes on from CAJXNF010000555.1 coordinate 1,661, forward strand.
CAGTGTTGACCGGAATGAGCCATACTTCTATTACCACTTCTACTTAATTGAACAACGTGGCTTCCTGACAGCAAATGTCTCTCGCCAAAAGTGCAAATGGAGTAAACACTTAATTACCAGCCATTGCTAAACTACAAACACGTGAATTTCCCAGGTCTTCATCTCACTTCAACATTAAGGAGGTTAATAAATCTATATCATGTGTATGGGATATTGCTAACCTCATGAGGATGTTTTCGAGGAATAGCTGCTGCACAGGGTACATGCTGCCGGGCACTCTGACGACGGGACAGCAATGGAAGTAGTCACTGAGCTGTTTCTCGTTGATGCTGGCAGACATGAGCACTGCCTTCAGCTTGTTGTTCCCTTCAAACAGCACCTTCTTCAGCACACACAGAAGGAAATCCGTGTGGCGATCTCGCTCGTGCACTTCGTCCTGCCATTAAAAAAGGAAGTCACCAAGCGGTACTTTTTGATGCTAATTCAGTTTCACATCCATGGAAAGAGTTTAAATTACATTTTAGTGTATCCAGTGAAAAAACACATCCAACTTTCCTTTGCTTATACCAAAATGATG
>CAJXNF010000556.1 GCA_913056375.1 uncultured Pseudomonadota bacterium
TATGTTCAACAGATCTTGACCGGCTTGATCATCATCGTGGCAGTACTGTTCAGCCGACTATCCCTGAGAAGAAGATGAATTCAAACACTGCTGAAAAAATGGAAGACTCCACTTGGTTGGTAGTTGACTTCGGGACAACCAGTATCAAGGGGGGCTTGTTCCGTAGTAACGGCGACCTGATTTGCGAGGCCTCTCACCCAAACCAACAAAAGCAAACCGAAGAGGGATTCCATCATCAGGAAGTGGAGACGTGGTGGAATGGATTCACAGCTGTGATCCATGAGCTAATGATTCCTGAAGTCAGCTTACAGGGGCTTGTACTAACGGGTCAGATGCAAAATCTGATTTTCCTGGATTCGCAGTCAGAACCCTTACTTCCAGTTGTAAGCTACAGTGATCAACGGGGCGCAGAGCAAATTGCCAGCTGGACTGAAAAAAAATCACTTCAGGAACAATTGCTTGAAACAGGCAACGAACAGGGTCCAACAAGCCTACTCGCAAAGCTTGCTTGGTTTCAGCAACACCAGCCAGAGGTCCTAAAAAATACAGAAAAGATCTTCATTGGATCAGCAGATTACATTGGCTACCGTCTGACCGGTGTATCGCAAACTGATACTACCACCGCCGCGACCACAGGCTTGATGAAGCTCTCCTCAAGAACCTGGCACACAGCACTTTTTGCTGAGCTTGGTTTGGATTCGATCCCACCATGCTTACCAAGATTGATTCCCGGTGGCACCTTGTTGGGTTCGCTTAGAAATGAGATGAGTGATCATCTGAAATTAGTGGCTGGGTTGCCTGTCTATCTTGGGCCCGGTGATGCTGGTTCGACCACATTGGGAGCAGGTTGTGGAAAACTTGGGAAAGCGTACGCCTATTGTGGAACCAGTGGCTGGGGGGGACTGACTGAAAAACGACCAGCACGACTGGAAAGTGGTGCATGGACCTTGGCTCATCCATCTTCAGATTTGTTCATCCAAGTCGCACCGATCCTCACTGCAGGGGACAACCTGGCTTGGGCTAAAGATCTGTTCGGCTTCAACAGCTATGAAGAGATGATTCAAATCGCTCTGGAGCAACCAGCTGGAAAGTTGCTTTACCTGCCATACCTGCAAGGTGAGCGCTCACCCTTCATTGATCCCCACGCTCGTGGAGTCTGGCTAGGCATGAATCGGCAATCTAATCGTGCTGAATTGACCCGCGCAGTTTTGGAAGGTACCTGCTTTGCCTTCCGCCATGCGTTACACGCAGTATCCGAGGTTCGAGTAGAAGAGTTGATCCTAACCGGTGGAACCAGCCGCTCCGATTCCTTTTGTCAACTCTTCTCCAATGTACTCGGTATTCCAATCAAGGTGCTGGCAGAGCCAGAATTGACCGGCCTCCGAGGTGCTTTGGCTGCCTGTCAACCGGAGAGTGTCACCCCAGAACCAAGAATTCAAAAAACATATTTACCCAGTTCTGAGCAACTGAACAATTATGACGGTCTGTTTCAGATTTTTCTAAAGAGTTATCCTGCTTTGCGAAGCAACTTTGCTCAATTAGCTCAGCTGTAGTCTCCAAAGATTCAACCACGAAACCCAAAGGAATCCCATGGGAATGCCCCCTTTTCACTTAGCTTTTGCAGTCAGAGATTTAAACGCCACCCGTGATTTCTATGTTAATCGGTTGGGCTGTAAGGTCGGACGGACCGATGAGAAGTGGATTGATTTCGACTTTTTTGGCCACCAGATTTCGGCCCATCTGAAGCCTGAAGAAACCCAGCGAGTCGAGACCAATGGAGTAGACGGAAAGTCTGTGCCCGTTCGGCATTTTGGGGCAGTCTTGGACTGGGATCATTGGCACCAACTCGCAGATTCCTTAAAGGATCAGGGTGTTGAGTTTCTGATTGAACCCTATATCCGTTTCCAAGGAGAAGTCGGCGAACAGGCAACCATGTTCCTTCTCGATCCCTCCGACAATGCAATCGAACTCAAGTCTTTCCAGAACCCTGAGCAGTTGTTCGCGAGTTGATTTGAATTAGAAATTACTGACTAAATTATTGAGTCAAAATTCCTTCCCCTGATTAAGGGCAATCTAGGAAAAATCCAAATAACAACTGCAAATTTGAGTAACCACTCTGCTTGACAGACGCATCCCTTTGTTCTAAGAATCACAGTTGTCCAAAAAAGTATACAACTCTGCCGAGATAAAGAATGCTGCGTCGATGGTTACTGCTGAGCTTGTGTCTACTGCTCC
>CAJXNF010000557.1 GCA_913056375.1 uncultured Pseudomonadota bacterium
CTTTCCAATGAGTTCGCTGATTCCATGATTCGGAATGAAAATAATTTTGATGTGGAATAGAATGCTGTAGTTAGCTACGAGAAGAACGCTTTTAGTAGTCTAGGCTTACTTGGGATTTTGTAGGTGTTTTGAAAAGTTTTGGACTGTCTTTGTAGTTGAAAACTTTTGATTTTCAGTGAAGCAAATAAACATTTGTTCTATAAATTTGAACTGAACACCAATCAACCACTTGATCTTCAGAAAATCAGAATTGCAATTTTGTTAAGTTTTCCTGAATTTTTGAAAAAAATTATAGCTTCCCCCGATTTTGCAATAGGTGATGGAAACGTACTCTGTTCAAAGTCTATAAGAAAAGATTTGAAAGGTCTCGCATGATGCCAGGTGGCAAAATTTTGTTAATGTGCTGTAACGGTCTACTGGTAATGACAGGTGCTTACCAGGCTGGTGGATTGGCTGCCGGGGTCTTGGAGCAAAGAATCATTGAACAGGAAACCGCCCCCTTGATCTTGCCAGCAGTTGCTCCTGAAACAAATACAAAATCCCAGGTGAGTGCAGATTACACAGAATTTGCGGCAATTCTTGAACGCAATATCTTTAAAGCCGAACGCCGACCACCTCCCCCACCTCCTCCACCCCCACCGAAAGCTAAAGAAGTCGTGGTGAAGGAAAATTTGCCCGAAGAGGTTGGACCAATCGGACCTGTCTTCACCCAATTGAAATTGGTGTTAACGGGAACGATGATCTATGATCACAACGCATTTGCATTTATCGCTGCAGCCAATCAACCTGCCTCGTACAAGATATACCAAATTGGTGATTGCTTTGAACCTGACAGCGTCAAGGAATCAAACGACATCCCCTGCCCTCCTAATAAAGTAAAAGTTTTTGAAATTCGGGACAGAGAAATCGTCATCATCTATCAAGGACGAGAAGAAATTCTGAGTATGGATCAACAGACTGAAGCGGTTCAAGCAGCGGTTGCAGCAGCACCAAAGCCGAAGCCACCTCCCCCCAAACCCCAACAAAAAGCTAAGCCCGTACAAAACCAACAAAAAGCAGTGCTGAAGCCTATAGCTCCCAAGGATCAAGGGCCCTTGATTATTAAGCCGACCTCTGAAGCAAACAACGAAACGCCACCAGATGACCAGAGGATTTTCAGATTTGAAAGAGCTTACGTTGATGAGCAGCTTGCCAACTTTAGCCAGTTACTAAATGACGCACGGGTCGTCCCGACTGAAAAAGATGGTACTCCACTTTTCATGTTTAAGTTCATCCGAAAAGGTAGTATCTACGAAAAGCTTGGCTTGAAGAACGAGGATATCATCCTGGCAATCAATGGTTTTACAGTGGATAGTGTGCCCAAAGCTCTGAAGCTGTTTGAAACCCTTCAATCCGAGCGAGAAATTACACTGAAAATTGAGCGTGGTGGGCAAGCAACAGACTTTCAATACTATATAGATTGACCGTTTCTGCTTGAATTCTCTGGATTTTCTGTTCCAATGATCGTTCTTTTACACCCTTTGTCAGAGGAGAAAAATGGGACTCTTTGATATGTTTAAATCAGATGCGGGAACAGAAATGACCCCTCATTTTGCGTTCGTAACGGCACTGATTTATATGATTGCGGCCGACGGAGAGATTCAGAATGAAGAGATCGGTCAGTTGTTGTCAGTATTAGGTGGTGAGAAAAGTTCAAACGGAGTAATTGGCGTTGGGGCTCAGAATGAGAAGCTTCTCCGAAATGCCCAGAAATACGTGCAATCCAATTCTCCAGATAAATTTTTGGAGGAGGCCGCCCCACTGCTGACCGATGCACAAAAGATGTGTATCTTAACTAACCTCTGTGATTCTCTGCTGTCTGATGGTAATGCAGACCCAACAGAACAGCAATTGTTCTACAAATTTATGCAGGGATTTGGAATTGCCGAGGAGCGTTTCCAGCCTTATTTTGAAGTGATCGTACTAAAGAACGACAGGACAGTCTTCACAAACGATAGTCATCCCAAGAATCAGCCTGGCTACGAAGTCAAACTACCCACCTGATTATGAAGGCCTCATCCGATTTAAAGATGAGGCTTTGATCTGCCAAACCATGCCTTACAGCCACATTCCGAACGTTTTCACCCTTGGTCCAGCAGGTACTTTCAGTGACCAGGCAGCAAAACAGGTTTGCTCAAATCCTGAGGCCATTCACTACACCAAGAACTTCAACGAAGCGATTGTCCGTGT
>CAJXNF010000558.1 GCA_913056375.1 uncultured Pseudomonadota bacterium
ATGTAGTAGGCGAGGATTCCTTGCTCCTGCTGCCACCATGCTTTGCGATCGTGCCAGACACGACGGTAATTTTCTTCGCCCTCCTTAAGAGTTCTTTCCATCATGTCGTACCAGCCACCCCGCTGGTTATCACAGCCTGCACCTGGAATGGCATCGGCAATTTGGTGAGCAAATGTTTTGTAGCTCTCCTTCGGCATCAGACTGTGCATTCTTGTCAGGTTCCAGGCAACCTTGAGATTGTGGCCAACAACACAGCGGGCTTGGTGGATTCCCCACTTCAGATCATGGGTCCAGTCTTCATAGAACTTTTCGTTCATGAAGGGGCTGTAGCCATAATCAGGGAAATGTTCGCAGATCGTATCGAACGTATCTTCAAGGAATTTGGCGTAGTTTTCTTCGCCTGTTGCAAGATAGAGATTGATCAGATATGCCGGAGCATGGTCACCAACCGAGTTCCAGTTCTTCTTCGCCTTGTTAACCCCGAGTGAATCTGCTTTTGCGTCAAAGGTTACTGGGTCAACATGCGAATAATAGCCTCCGTATGGACCATGATCTTTGTAGTAACGGTTGAGGAAGGCGATTGTGTGATCGATGTCATGGCGAATGCCATCGCCACCTGTCAGTCGCCACGTTTGGGTAGGACCTGCCAGTGCATAAATTTGCTCGTAGCAAGGAATAGCATTCCCGCCTTCATCTCCACCAGCGGTTGATCCCATATATTTACGAACACTGCCGTTATCTTGGATATCAATTTGACTATACCAATAGCAAATTCCTTCGCTCTTGTTTTGGTGTCTGAAATGCCTTTGCATATATTCTGTACCGTTGACTGCTGCTTCAAGGGCTCGTTCGTCCCCAGTCATCATGTAAGCAGTCGCGAATCCATACACCAGCCTTGAAATGGTATCGAGATTTTGGACACCATCCTGTTTTTTACCTTCTGCGCTGAGATCAGTCCTGAACTTCTTGAAGTCAATTGCTTCGCCTTCAACAACTTGGAATTGAGCTTCAAGATAGAAATTCAATAGTTGTTGGATTTGATGAATCCACCAGTTCTGCTCTTCAAAACGGAGATCATCTTTGTTTCGTCCAAAAAGAAGGAGATGTTTTGCTTCGAATTTTAGTCGATCACTTTCTGGATAGAACAATCCATAAACATGGATAAAACGATCTTCTACAAGAATGTGATTGAGATCAGGCGCCATTTGGAATGGCTCCCCGAGATTTCTTACCAGTTCTGAATAGGCGGCATCTGTGATTTTTACGGTGAACATCCGTCCATCAGATGTTTCCAGCTCGATCTCACCTTGGCAATCAAAAGTACCTGGGTAAGAAACGCTTCTGATGTAGCCAGCGATGAGATCTGAGAAGGGGAAATCTAGTTGATTCTTGGAACCAAAAGTAAATTTGAAATTCCATATTTCTTAATTTTTTCAATGAGAGTAATTTTCTGGTTTCTCCACATTTTGGCACTTTACTTTGATATGTTTTTCCACGTCTATATCTTGTGAAATCTAAATCCAAATTGAAAGGAGGATTACGAGCTTGAAGCTCTTTTGGATCTTGAATGGTTACTTCATCATCATTAAAACACCACTACGAACTATTAATCATAGTTTAATGCCCACTAGTGGTACAAGACGCATTAGCAGGTTTTGTTAATGAGAACATGAACATAGCACAAACAGTTTCAACAGCTTCGCACTAGTCACACAGACCAGACCGGTCGGGTAGCGCTTCTATTGCACAGAGATTAAAGGACGTCTTTGATCAGTCAATTTGTTTTACAAACTGCACTTAAATAGTGAGAACGATTGAAAATTTGACACAGGTCCTTTCGTTGCTATAAGCTGGTTTCATATGAGTATACTCGTTCACAAAACAGTTTTTTTTAAAACAGCACCTAAAACATTTTGTTCCAAAGGTCAGATTATTGAATTGACAATGTTGTCTGAATGAATTGGGAAGTAATTAGTAACAACAAAAAGCACTATTTAAACCATTCACTTCATCCTCGGCAGCCAAAAATGTTCTTTGGGCAGTGTGGGTCATTTTGACCTTATTCCGCCATTGGGATGATTATGAGGGAGCGTCTACTGCTTTTAATCTTATCAGTATTGAAATCGGAAGTCATATTGTCGTTTTCGAGGTTGCTTTGTGTTTGGTAACTCGTATAGAGTGTCAAAATAAAATCTTGCGTATAAAACAAGTAGGG
>CAJXNF010000559.1 GCA_913056375.1 uncultured Pseudomonadota bacterium
CCATTCGACAGGTGAAGGAAAGAATCCATCACTGTAATATCTGTCATGGCTTCACAGACCTTGGGACTTGCTCGGTTTGCAGTAATCAAATGAGGAATCAGCGGCTGATCTGTGTGGTAGAGCAGCCCAACAACGTCTTCCAAATCGAACGAAGCAGGGTCTATCAGGGCGTTTATCATGTGTTGCTGGGCGCCCTGTCCCCACTGGAAGGAATTGGACCGGAACAACTGCAAATTCGCAGCCTCCGCAAAAGGCTGGAAAAAGATGGAGCAGACGAGCTGATTCTGGCAACCAACCCGACAGTACAGGGTGAAGCCACGGCTGGATTTTTGCAGTCCGAGTTAGCAGATTTGGTCCCTCAGATCACTAGGCTTGCCCGAGGCTTGCCAGCAGGAGGAGACTTAGAATATGTGGACGAAATCACCTTACAAGAAGCGTTTTCCGGAAGGAGAGGTTGGCATGACTAAGTTATGGTGGGGAATCCTGACTGTGGCAATCGGGTTGATGAGCTTGGCTGCACCAACTGTAAGCGCAGTTGAAAATTCTTGCTTGGAACGTTGCGTGGTGGAGCATCCTCAATACGGCTTTCCTCAATGCCGAGAACTTGGGGGATTCCTTCAGGGAGATACCTGCTTTGAAGTCTACAATGATTGCTTGCAGAGTTGTCAAATGACCAGCGCTCCCTCTCGCTTCATACCACCTCCAACTCAGACTGCCAATCAATGGCGACAACGCTCTATTTGTGAAGACAACGTCTACAATTTTCCTTACGAAATAGCCTCTGGTGACGTGAAGATCGACTTCCGTTGGAGTGGACAATGTGAATGCTACAATGGTCAGTTTTTTGTGGCCGAGTGTGGCCATGAATCTGTGACCTGTGACGAAGTCTGTTCGGGTACAGCGAGCTTCTGAAAAATTCCTACATTTCGATCCCCCTTATTTCTGCAGTATCTAGCGAGTTCCAGCCTTGAGCGTCCTGAAAGAATTTGAATGGCGGGGTTTCTGCCAGCAGCAAACCCATCCAGAGGAATTGGCATCCAGGATGGATCAACAATCCATCTGTGCCTACTGTGGATTTGATCCAACCGCTGATTCACTGCATGTGGGTCATCTGATTCCGATTATGGGATTAGCCCACTTGCAACGCCACGGACATCGAATCATTGCTCTGATGGGTGGTGGCACTGCGATGGTAGGAGATCCGAGTGGGAAAACTGAGATGCGCAAGATGCTCACAGAAGAGCAACTTCAGCAAAATATCGAAGCCATTCGTCCTCAATTTGGACGCTTTCTCAGATTTGATGAAGAAAATCTACAGATTAACAATTCAGAATGGCTGCGGGATCTAAACTATCTAGATTTCCTTCGTGAAATAGGTCGTCATTTCTCAGTCAATCGGATGCTTTCGTTCGAGACTTACAAAGCTCGTCTGGAAACAGGCCTCTCATTTCTAGAGTTCAACTACCAACTCCTGCAAGCTTACGACTTTCTAGAATTGAAGCGACGTTACGGTTGCACCCTACAACTTGGGGGTGATGATCAATGGGCGAATATTATCTCTGGGGTGGACCTGATTCGACGGGTCGACCAGCACGATGCATTTGGTTTTACATATCCATTGTTGACTACTGCCAGTGGTAAGAAGATGGGTAAGACTGAATCTGGAGCTATCTGGTTGGATCCAACAAGAACTTCACCCTACGAATACTACCAGTACTGGGTCAATCTTGATGATGCTGATGTGGCTAAGTGCTTAAGACTTTTTACTTATTTACCACAAGACCAGATTCAGGAATTGGAGCAGTTGGAGGGGGCAGATATTCGCAAAGCCAAAGCAGTGTTGGCTTTTGAGACCACAAGTTTGGCGCACGGTGAAGAAGAAGCCCGAAAAGCAGAAAAGGGTGCTCAAGCAGTTTTTGGGGGAGGTGGAGATCGGAGCCAAGTTCCCGCAACCGAGATTACACGAACAAGACTAACAGAAGGTATCCTACTGTTAGATTTATTTGTGGAAGTGGGAATGTGCCCAAGTCGTAGTGAAGCCAGACGGTTACTGCAGCAAGGCGGTCTTTACTTGAATCAGGAACGGGTTGAAGAGTTAGACGCCACTTTGACTGTTGAGCATTTTGTTGAGGGCGAAGTCTTGTTGAGGGCTGGAAAAAAGCGTTACCATCGAATCATTATCCAAGGTGGACCTCTTCAATAGAAAATCTAGAT
>CAJXNF010000560.1 GCA_913056375.1 uncultured Pseudomonadota bacterium
ATGAAGTATTGATAGATCACACGCTTGTGCAGATAACTCAGGCGACTGGGCTTGTCTCCTTTCATCTCCGAATGCACCCAGATGGTGCAGTGGTGGCCACAGCGCTCCAGAAAGTCGATTGTTCTGAAGATGGTCATGTGGCCACCGAGGCCTGGTGTGAAATTGGGAATGACCCAGTGAATGTGCAGCGCTTTGCGCTGAGTGTTGTTCTCCAGAGACCAATTGGGATCGAGCTGTTGGGGTTTGAACTGGATGACCTTTTCGAACCCGTCGATCTTGATCTTGTTGCGACCCTCGATGACTGATTTATCAGTCAGATGTTGCTTCGATAGGGAGTACCCGCAATAGGTGGTTTGTAGTTTCTGCTTGTAAATTTCCGTTGTCGAAAGACCAATGAGTCGTTCGATGCTGTGGGCAATCGTCCCGTCGATCTGGCCTCCTTCTTCGTCAAAGTCTTGCCAAGTCAGGTTCCAGTCAAGAATCGGTTTTAGTAGTTCAGGCTTGCACCAAAACATGGTGCCAGTAGGAAAGCGGAAACGGCTGTCTCGTTCGATGTGGCTGAGCTTGAACTGTTCGAGGAAAGCGTTTGCTTTTTTGAAGTTGCCATCTTCGTGGCCCCAGCACGAATCGTGTTTGATTCCGAGGCTGAGGGCATAGTTCTCAACTGGATAGACAATTCCTGTGTCTGCTGATTGGAGTGCCTCGAGATTGGTGGTGATGATGGCCTCATCACCAATCAGATTGTCCAGGCAGTGCAGAAACCAGCCACTGAGTGCGTCGCTGTGGGGGCTCTTCTTGGAATGTAGCTTGAGAATGAGGTCATAGTTGGGGATCTCAGTTCCAAATCCAACGATAAATGGGGCGACGTCACGCCCCACATTCTCAAAATGTCTGACTTCAACTTTCTGCGCGTTGTTAATTCGTTCAAAGATGCCTCGTAGCGTTTTGACTGATTCTTCTTTGGTGGAAACGAAGATATCGATGTTGCATGGAATATTCTTGAGGTATGTCGCGATTGTTTCCGCAAGTTCGGGGTAGAAAATATGCAGGAAAATGCCAACCTTCTTCTTTTGTAGTTTCTCTTTGATTTCATCGAGTGCGCTTGGGTTTGGCTTTTTAATGTCGGCCATCTTCCGCATGAAATGGATGTCATCCATTGAATAGCGGTTTTCGTGAATGCCAAATTTGAAAAAGTGGACCATTGGGTTGAGATCACTTTCTTTGATGTCTGGATATTTGCTGAAGTAATTGTCGGTGTCGAAGAGGTGGCTGGGGTCAATTCCTAGGCTGAATCCACAATCGCAATAGTGGTGAATAATGTCGCCAATGCTTTTGAGGCTTTTTGCGTCTTCCTCGCTGAGTTGGGATTTGTAATGCTCAGGGGAAAAGACGTAGGCGTAATGGGCAAGCTCTCGAAAGTCGCGAATAACCTTTTTCCTGCTCCCCTTCGCTTGGAGTTCTGCAAGGTAATCCTGAAGCTCTGGCGATGTTTTTTTTCTTCGATTGTTTGCGGTTGTCGTGTTTGTCTTTGCTCGTACCCCCGCTAGACGCCGTCTTATTCGAGCTGTGGAATCACGGATGCCTTGAACTGCGCCTGAAAGCAAGCCAAGCGGATGTCGTTTTTTCGGCATTCCGCTCATGTGACAAGTCTCAAAAAAGTAGGTTGAAAGGTATCACTCGCTAGCTGGGGCTTGCTTGGTTCTTATTCCGAGCCTGCTGCCGTCATATCCCGCCCGTTCGCGCACTTTGCTGCACCACTCCTGATGGGATAGGTACCAGTTCACAGTCTCCGCCAAGCCCTGCTCCACATTGTGGCGAGGGCTCCAGCCCAGCTCGGAACTGATGCGGCCCGGGTCAATCGCGTAGCGGCGGTCGTGGCCAGGACGGTCGGTCACCGGGGTGATCAAGTTGGCGTGGGGAGCTGATCCAGGGCGGCTCTGGTCCAACTGCTCGCAAATGGCGTGAACAACCTCTTTGTTGGTGCGCTCACCGTGGCCACCAACGCAGTAGCTGCGGCCGGATTCACCCTTGCAGGCGGCCAGAAGCAGGGCATCGACGTGGTCCTCCACGTACAACCAATCCCTCACATTCAGACCATCGCCGTAGAGGGGGATCGACTCACCTCCAGCGGCCTTCAGGGTGACCACGGGAATGAGTTTTTCAGGGAACTGCCAGGGGCCGTAGTTGTTGGAGCAGTTGGTGAG
>CAJXNF010000561.1 GCA_913056375.1 uncultured Pseudomonadota bacterium
GTTGTGGCGTAAAAGCAACTAGAAGTTCGCTCTCACAGCCCACAACTTGCTCAGCAACTAGGACATTTCGAGTTAGAATAACATCCAGCTAGCAGCGCCCATGAATCCGAAACAGATCAAGCCGACCAAGATGGCAGATCGTTTTGCCATTTCCTCAGCGTCATTCAATTCCAAAATGTCTGTCCAATGAACGCCATATGATTTGTGCACACCCTTGTGGGGATTTTTCATGAAATTCTCCAGTTGATTGCTGTATTGATAATCTGCTGATTGAGGACAATAGTTGGCAGGAATAACCTTTTTCAAGCTCTTTGCCACGTAGTATATAAAATTAAAATACTGAAATTATTTATTATTTAATTTTAAGAACAAAAGAAAAGAGATTGTGTGAGAAAATTAGTGAGAAATGCAGGCGTTGATAATGATTTTCTCAGGAAACGATGGATCAGTAGGTTAGCCAACCAGCTAGCATTCCATCGGTAGCTCTTTCGATATGTGGTAATAACAGTTGTTTTTGCCTTCTGTTGCTTCGCAGATGGTGAGTAATTTGGCTTTGCGAACCTGGAGAAATGATTTCCTCGGTCGGATGTGATCAAGCGTGTGGACGAACGGAAGAAAATATTTGGAAAAGAAAGGTTTGTTTTTCAGCTAAGCTGTCACTCATAATTGTAGATCAAGTTTTACCCATCAATGGACCAATTCTATATCTAAGGGAAATTCATGTTTTCTGAGACAGTCTTTATCAATCCGAAAATTCGCAAAATCGTCAGCGCAATCGTTGTGTATAGCTCACTGGCCGCAGCAATTTTGTTTCTTGGGTTTCTGTTGATCTTTTTCGAAAATCCACAGTGAGACAGATTCCAGCCTGCCAGAGTGATCTTGTTAGAATACCAGAGAGACAGGCGCTTCCGCTTGACCGAGAGAAGCATCACCGGTAATTTTTCCAGGAAGATGCTTGAGCGATTATTTGGGTGGAAGTCATTTACAGTGAGGAAATATGAGTATGATCTGCATTGATGAGATTATTGAGAAAGATCAGCAGCGTCAGAAAGCGTTGGAACTAGATGAACTGGAGGAGTTGGACGAGTACGAGCTGTGGGACTTGCAGGCTGATGAAATTCTCAACGGCTCTGGTTCAGAGATTCTTTGTTGAGAACAAGATTTCTGCAGATGATGCCTGATTGAGATTGGACTGGTGATGTCTCATCGTCTTGCCACTGCTTTGCTCGTCACGCTCACCAATCTTGTGATCACCATGCCGCTTCAAGCCACCCCACTGAAAGACCATCTTTGGAAAAACCGTGTGATCATTACCTTCTCTGCATCAGTGAAGGAACCGGAGCGTCTTGCCCTTCAAAAGCAAATGGAAGAGAAAGCCTGTGCATTCACAGACAGAAATCTTGTGCACATAGATCTGCTGCAGGGATCAGAGGATTTTGACAAGATGAGCCAACAATTCGCAGTATCAAGCTCAGGATTTCAGTTACTGTTATTGGGCAAAGATGGTGGGGTAAAGTTAAGATCGAGCAGCGCCTCTTTAGAAGATATTTTCTCCCTGATCGATACGATGCCGATGAGAAGAGGCGAAATGAGAGATGACCAGTGTTGAAGCATTCCTACTTTCAGTAACCTTGGGCTCAGTGAGTCTTCATTTTTTGTTTTTTCGATTCTTCCACGTTCCTCCATATTGATAATGCGGATTGTTTGGTCGCACAATTTCCAGGCATCCTCTACACACAAAGATCCACTCCTTGCTTTTGGAAATACGCACTCGAAACAGGGTGTTCATTTCTTTGAGACACTGATCACAAGATTTCATGGAAAATGTGTCTGCTCAGTCAAGTTCATCCATTCGCCAAATCAAAACCACTTTCATTGCCTCTCTTTGAAGAGAAATTATTTTAAGTGTCCTTTTCAAACCAGAAATTACCTTGAACGAGAATCTTGGAGTAGAATCATGGCTGAAGACCCTACATTGGATAATAAGGTTAGGCACTTCATCTATCAAACCTTCATAAGTACATCAAAGCCACCGACAACTGCAGAAACTGCAAAACGATTTCAACTGTCGATTAGCAGACTAGAAAGTACTTTTGAGCGCCTTGATGCTGCGCACGACATTGCACTGGCACCTGGTAGTCACTCAATCTGGATGGCCCATCCGTTTTCTGCCTTGCCGACCAACTACACTG
>CAJXNF010000562.1 GCA_913056375.1 uncultured Pseudomonadota bacterium
TGCTTCCCCGCTTCCATTTGAGTTCACAGGAAAAGCCAAAGAATTTTTTGGGATCTGGCTCTCAAATCTTTTGCTGAGTATTCTCACGCTAGGAATTTACTCAGCCTGGGCCAAAGTTCGTAGACGTAGATTCTTCTTGGGTCATACCCTGATTGGAGGTCATCGCTTTGATTATCACGCTGACCCAAAGGTGATTTTAAAAGGGAGAGCTGTCGTGGTCTCCGTGCTGGTTGTGTTGAGTCTTGTTTCCGAATTGAGCCCCTTTTTGAGTGGAACTTCTTTAGTTATCCTAATGCTTGCTCTTCCCTGGCTGGCGAACCGAAGTCTTCGATTCAACGCGAGGATGACGAGCTTTCGTAATATTCGCTTTGATTTCAGTGGAACATACGGAAAATCTCTGTTGGCTTTCGTGCTCCTCCCCCTGCTTGGTTTACTCAGCCTGGGACTATTACAGCCTTTTGCGACAAGGTATTCGGGACGGTACCTCGCTGCGAATTACTCCTACGGGGAAGCAAAACTAGAGTCAAATCCCAAGTTGAAGAGGTTGTACAAAGGATTCCTTCAGGCGTTTTCTATCATTTTGCTGCCCGTTGTGGTTTTGGTGGGCATCGTGGCCCAGCACGACTGGGATCTTGAACGCCTGATATTGATCCCGGATGATGCAGCAACAGCTTGGCTCGTTGACTTGAGCCCGTTTGCTTTGATCATCGCTTTGTATCTGGCATTTTTTCATTATCGCGCTGTTGCTCGTAACTCAATCCTAGGAAGTCTTTCAATATCTGGTGTCCATCAACTTAAATCTGAGATCTCGGGATTTCGTTTGGCCTGGATTGTTTTGAGCAATTCCCTCCTGACTTTGAGTTCATTCGGCTTACTTCAGCCTTGGGGGCCTGTCCGTCGATGGCGCTATGAAACTGAGAGTCTACAGCTGATTCCTGGTGGATCACTAGATGAGTTCATTGGGAAAATCCAGCCTGCCGAAGGCGTAATTGGATCAGAATATACAGATCTCCAAGACATTGATGTAGGTATCTAAAGTCGTTAGCCAATGGAAATATCTGGAAAGCTGTACTTGTCGGATCAGTCCAAAGCCTTACCAGCAGTATTAAAGGGTTTCGATGGAGTCTGCCGGTTGCAGTCAAATTCTAAGGAGATCAACCTGGAAGCGCGCAGAGATGAAATGGTCATTCAAGCTCCTGTGGGCAGTCTCCCCTATAAGATCCTCCTGGCTGAGGGACACCTCTTTGAAGCAGAGAACAACCAAGAAACCAAGAAATTCCTGGAGTTTTGTCAGAAGCCGAATGCTGAAAGCTGGCTCAGCTATCTAGAACAAAAAAAGACAGTCATTCTTGTCGGAATCATGCTTATAGCTAGCTTGGTGATTACGGTACCAAAATACGGATTACCCTGGATGGGGGATCAGGTAGCACATTGGATTCCCCAAAGCTGGTTGATGATGGCAGGTGATGAAACCTTAGAGATTCTTGACGAAAGCTTCTTTTCTCCCTCTGAGTTGGCGCCTCAGGATCAAGATCAATTTACCAAAGAATTTAACCGTATGGCTAGCCTGGTCCTGAAGGATCAAACTGCCAGACTAGTTTTTCGTCAAAGCGAAGAAATTGGCCCGAATGCGTTTGCGCTACCAGGTGGTCTGGTGGTGTTGACGGATGAGCTAGTGGAAATCGCAGAGGATCAGGCTGGAGTAATCGGTGTATTGGCCCATGAATTAGGCCATGTTCAACTGAAACATCCAGCACGACGATTGGTTCGCTCGCTGATGGCTTTGGCCTTGGTTAGTTTGATTTTTGATGACGCAGCTACCTTTGCCGAAGAATTAGCAGCAATCTCAGGATCACTGATCAGTCTTGCGTATACCCGAGAGTTTGAGGAGGAGGCAGACCGAGCCGGAAAAGAAATCTTGATCGGAGCCGGTTTGTCTCCAATTCCGCTCGCCGATCTTCTGCAAAAGTTAAGTGATGGTTGCGAAGAGAATTGCAGCCAATTACCCGAATGGCTCACAACACACCCATCAGTGCCCTCCAGGATTGAATTTCTGTTGAGTGAGTAACTCCAAAAAAATCAATAACTAGATCACAGTCAGAATGCTTTGATCTACTGAAGTGGCGGGTGAGGAGGAGTGGAAGGCCAGGGATACTTCATCCCCAGCAGTTGTTGCATCTC
>CAJXNF010000563.1 GCA_913056375.1 uncultured Pseudomonadota bacterium
GAGTGCAACTAGCCTTGAAACGCAAGCTCCCAAAGTTTCATTAACCTACTGGGAATTGGTAAAGCGTCGGTTCCTGAGAAATCGATACGGAGTCGTCGGGACTATAATTGTTCTCGCAGTTGTCATTATTGGTATTTTGGCACCATTCTTCTCTCCATACACTCCGATTCGCACAGACAAAGATAGACAATATTTTCCACCTCAGTCGATCCATTTTTTTGACGAAGAAGGTAGTTTTCACATTAGGCCCTTCGTATATGGTCTGGGTGAAGAAATGGATCCTGTTACTTACGAATTTACTTTCGCACCTGATCCAGAACAGAAATTCCCTATTCAATTCTTTGTGGAAGGAGAATCATGGGATTTTCTTGGACTTGAATTCAAAACACGCTTATTTGGGGTCAGTGAGGCGGATGGTCAATACCTATACCTTTTTGGAACAGATAACCTGGGTCGTGATGTTTACAGCCGAATGCTAATTGGCACACGAGTTACACTTTTAATGGCTTTTTTGGTTGTTGCAATAGCAGCATTGATAGGAGTCATTGTTGGTGTTTGTTCAGGATATTTTGCAGGCACCTTTGATTTAGTGACCCAAAGATTTGTAGAATTCATGGGAGCATTCCCGGATTTACCCCTCTACTTGGCACTTCTGGCCCTTTTACCAAGGAGAGCTGATGCCGTGCTCGTCTTCATCATGTTCGCAGGAATTTTAGTACTTCTGCGATGGGCCCAGTTCAGTAGAGAAATTCGGGGCATGGTAATTTCGATTCGGGGTTTGGATTACGTCCGAGCAGCCGAAGCAGTTGGCGCATCTCGTCCAAGAATTCTTTTTCGACATATTGTCCCCAACACAACTTCCCAAATCGTTGTCTGGGTCACCTATCAGTTGCCTGATGTAATTCTCTTAGAGAGCTTCTTGTCCTTCCTGGGAGTGGGAGTACAACCACCGATGGTTTCTTGGGGTAGCATGCTCAACCAAATTCTAGACTTTCAATCTTTCAACGCAGCTCCGTGGATGATGGCTCCTGTCGGAGGAATCATTCTGACTGTCCTTGCCTTCAACGCTATGGGAGACGGGTTGAGAGATGCCGTTGACCCCTATTCCGACAAGTGAGCCAGCGATCCATGTCAACCAATTCAGATCAAATTTTATTGAAGGCAAAGGATATTGAAGTTGGCTTCCCCATCATTGAAGGCTTCGTTCAAGCAGTCAGAGGAGTTAGTTTTGATATCATTCAAGGCAAAACACTGGCCCTGGTTGGAGAGAGTGGCTCTGGCAAATCAGTTACTGCCAGGGCTTTGATGGGGATGCTTTCAGAGCGAGCAGTAGTTGGGAAGAGCGCTTCCGTTGAATTCTCAGGACAACAGTTGATTGGGTTATCAGAGGAACAATTACAAAAAATCAGAGGAAGCGCGATCTCCATGATTTTTCAGGAGCCGATGACCAGCCTGAATCCGCTCTACACGGTTGGTAATCAAATCATTGAAAGCATCCAAGCACATCGAAAGATGCCGAAGAAGGAAGCTCGTTCAGAGGCCTTGCGACTCCTTCAAGAAGTACAGATCCCAAATCCAGAAGCGAGACTAGATCAATATCCTCATCAGCTTTCCGGAGGCCAGCGTCAAAGGGTGATGATTGCTTTGGCGATTGCGAACGAACCAAAGTTGTTGATTGCAGATGAACCAACCACCGCCCTTGATGTAACGATTCAGGCCCAGATTCTCAGATTGATCAAGGATTTGCAGGTCAAGTATGGCATGTCTGTCCTGCTCATCACTCACGATCTCAACGTGGTTCGCAAGACGAGTGAGCAGATCTGTGTGATGCGCAACGGAGAAATTGTGGAGCGAGGCTTAACCGAGGAAGTCTTTACAAATCCTCAGCATCCCTACACGAAACATCTGATTCAAAGTGAACCAAAAGGTGCACCCCCTCCACTTCAAGGTGAACCACCAACTAGCCTGCAAGGTGATAAGGTACGGGTGGTCTTCAAGATCCGTCATGGAAGTTTTTTCAACAGAAAAACCGAGGACTTGGTGGCAGTCAATGATGTCAGTATCAAGGTTCGGCAAAGCGAATCAGTTGGAGTCGTCGGTGAGTCGGGATCTGGAAAAACAACTCTTGTCCTGGCACTCATTCGATTGATTAGTTCCCAAGGTGGGGAGATTCTTTTTGG
>CAJXNF010000564.1 GCA_913056375.1 uncultured Pseudomonadota bacterium
TGGAGATGAAGCGGTCCAGGCTGGCGTAGTAGATCCGGCCAACACCATTGCCTCGATCAAGCGACTGATGGGTCGGGGCAAAGAGGACCTCGAGTCCAGAGGCCAGCTGTTGGACTACCGAGTCGCTGATCAAGCCGACGGCATGGTTCGCCTGGAAACCAGGCAAGGGGAAAAAACGCCCGTCGAGATATCTGCTGAGATCTTGCGCGTCTTGAGTGAGCGTGCTGAGGAGACCTTGGGTGGCTCGCTCGATGGGGTCGTGATCACGGTTCCCGCTTACTTTGATGATGGACAAAGGCAGGCAACGAAGGATGCTGCCGAGCTTGCTGGGCTCAATGTGATGCGACTTGTAAGCGAACCAACCGCAGCCGCACTTGCTTATGGATTAGATTCTGGCGCTGAAGGTGTGGTGGTGGTGTATGACCTTGGCGGCGGAACCTTTGACGTATCGGTGCTGCGGATGCGGATGGGTGTGTTCGAGGTGCTCGCAACTGGCGGCAATACGAGTCTTGGGGGCGACGATGTAGACATCGCCATCGCGAGTGAGCTAATTGGGCGCAGTCAGCTGAATGAAGATATTACGCAAGAGATGAGGCGCGCGCTCATCATGAAGGCGAGAGCGGTTAAAGAGGCGCTGTCTGATGAGTCAAGCGTTGCCGTGGATCTCACCCCAGAGGGTATTGATTGGTCTGGGGCATTTGATAGGCAAGCCTTGACTGAAGTTGCAGGGAGCTTAGTAGAGGAAACGGTTCGCATTACCAGGAAGACGATTCGTGATGCGCAGGTGGATCTGGATGATATTGCCAATGTGGTCCTAGTAGGTGGTTCAACGAGAATGCCTATGGTGCGAGATGCGATCGAGGACTACTTTGGCCGCGAACCGCTAACGGACCTCGATCCTGATCGAGTCGTCGCACTCGGCGCTGGTCTACAAGCCGATCTGCTAGTAGGGAATAAGCCAGAAGATGAAATGCTTCTTCTTGACGTATTGCCTCTCTCTCTAGGCCTTGAAACCATGGGTGGTCTGGTGGAGAAAGTGATCAGCCGCAATACACCCATTCCAGTCCAGCGGGCGCAAGAATTCACAACTTATAAAGACGGCCAAACGGCGATGCTTATTCATGTGCTTCAGGGAGAACGGGAACTGGTTCAGGACTGCCGCAGCCTCGGTCAATTCAAGCTCCGGGGGATCCCTCCGATGAAAGCAGGATTTCCGCTGGTTGAAGTCAGTTTCAAAGTTGATTCCAACGGCTTATTGACGGTTTCCGCTTTTGAAAAAAGAAGCGGTACCGAGGCCCAAATCGAAGTGATTCCTTCCCACGGTCTGACCCAGATGGAAATTGATGCGATCATGGAAGCTTCTTTCGAGCATGCCGTTGATGATTTCAACCGCAGACAGTTGATTGAATTCCAGCAAAGTGCAGAACGGGTTTTCAAGGGGATTGAATTGAACTGGAAAGTCGCCGAGGAGGTTCTGAGTGAAAACCAGCGACTCAGCATTCGCAAGCAGATGGATGTTGTGAAACAGACAATGACCACAGATGACGCACAAATCCTCAAAGCCGAATTGGACAACCTCGGTGATCTGACACGTCCTCTTGCTGATTCTGCAATGGGCCGAGCAGTTCTGGAAGAACTTCAGCAGCAAAACCCCTGAACCCATTTCCAGGTGGAAATCCTTTCATTGTTTTCCCATTAAGAATTTCTTTTGTTTATCTAAATCTTTTTTTAATTGTCTTTCAGCTGCTAACTTCTCTTTATGACGAGCAACTAAAATTTCGTCTTTGGTTCTTCGTTTAGTTTTCTTTTTTGCTTTGACTTTTGTTGGTGGTAAAGTTCCTTTTAACTTAGGTTGTTCTTTACCTTTGTGAAATACATTTCCGTCTTTGTCAACAAACTCATTCATAAAATGCCAGCCAGCAGGACGACCTGTTGGTTTATAGGATTTAGTTTTGTTTTCAAAATCCTCTGGAAACATTTTATACATTCTTGATTGTAATGCTTGGTCGCTAATTACCGATGTCGCGTCTGTACTTACATTCTTAACTGGAATACCTGTATACTTACAATCCATATAAGGAACTCCGTCAATGTAATAACCACCATTATCTTCGAATTTACTCATATAACCTCTTATGCTTTTGCGATTGTTCCGTTCTTGATTGCACGGGCAACAATC
>CAJXNF010000565.1 GCA_913056375.1 uncultured Pseudomonadota bacterium
AGAGGATTGTCATCCTCACAAAATCCAGGCGAATCGTAAAAGACATATTGCCCACATGGTGTGTCAATTTGAGAACACTTTATTTCCTTGGTACAAGCATATCCCAGGCTTGTTTTGGCAATATTATCTTGAGCGACAGCATTGATGACGCTGCTCTTTCCCACACCAGTACGGCCTAAAAGTAGATAATTGCCTGAAGGAATCATCTTTTAGAAAGCCAACGCCAAAAACCTATCCCTGCGCCAGCGACCGCGCCTGCAAAGAAGGCTGGTGCAGCCGGTACAGCTGCAACAGTCACAAGAGCGCCTATCAAAGCACCACCTATAACCGATCTCTTTACTCCACGTTTGACACGCTGCTGTTGTTCCTCGTCGAGGTTGATCCGCTTAGATCGATATTCCTCGTTAGTATTATTTTCAGCAGAAGAATAATCTCCATATGAGTCATCAGCGCTTCCAACTTCTTCACCAAGAGCCTCGACAAATGGCATTACACCAGAAGCAGAACATCTTTCAACAATCAAAGTGAATAGTTCTGGGATCCACTCACATCCATCTGGGCAACTCTTTGCTGAATTGTCAATGGCAAGAAATGGCAGTGAACCAGCAATCTTCGAAGACGAGATCTCAGAAATAAACTCTTTGAGTGCTTCAGTCCGCAGGCCTAAAAAAGGCTCAAACAAAGAATTACCGGGCAGCTTCGAGCAGGTAAAAGAGAAGAGTACAATCGCATTTTCCCACAATTCTTTGCCGATCGCGGCAGACAGAGAACGCAAAGCAATGCGCTCATCTTTGCTTACCCGAGTTTCGTTGAGAGGTGTAATAAATAGAACAAGATCAATAAATGGCAAAACTTTCTTAATTGCTTCTAGATAGCTGTCATCATTAGACATCTCAGCACTATCACAAAGACCTGGGGTGTCATAGAGCCTGATTTTGGCCTCGTTAATTGGACAATCGAAAAAAGAGACCTCACTTGTGACAGGCGCGGTTCCTCCCACAGGAGCAACTTCTCTACCCAAAAGGGAATTAATAGTTGAAGACTTTCCAGTCCCCGTTCGACCAACCAAGAGGATAGAAAAAGTTTTTGTGACTGCAGATATAATTGTTTTTTTCTGAGTTTGTCGCAAGAGTTTATTCGAATTTATCTCTCTAACAACCGTATCAACAATATCGTCGTCGTCGCTTTGATTGATGCGTTGATTGTAGATCGCTACGAGAAGAGCCTCCAATCCGTAACTTGCTAAAGCAGCGCTAACTCCTCCAACAAAAGTCAAAACCATTATTCCTGCAGGAATTCCACCCGGCCCTCCAAGCAAGGCCAGTGCGGCTGTCAATGCCGCTCCTCCAGCAAGACCAGTCGAACCTACGATGCTTAAAGCAACGATTAATAATATTGCTGGGGAGCCAACAGATGCAGCAATCCGGACAACCTCATCGAGTGAATTCTTTGGCATCAAGCTATTCCTCTCTTTACAAGCTCAAGATAGCATTCTGTAGTTGCCTGGACATCGTGCATGGCTCGATGTGCTTCAGAAAACTTTCGATCAAATAAAAACTCGTAAAGCTCCTCCAGCTTTGGCCATTTGGCCCCATATTGTCCCGGGATATTGCAAAGCGAAGTAGTTGACTTCATCGTGCAATACTTTTTTTTGGACGATAATGACGAAGGCATGCCACTCCTAAGTAGCTCGCAATTAACAACCGGAAAGTCAAAATCAATATTGTGCGCAACCAAGTGACTTACATCAGATAAGTCTTCGGCAAAGCAAGCCATGACGTAACGCAGTGGGCTGCCCTCTGATTGTGCTTTTTGAGTCGTAATTCCGTGAACAGACGACGCGCCGGTTGAAATCTGAAAGCCATCAGGGCGGATTATAAATTCAGATGCTGAAACTCTATTTTGAGCTTCATCCAAAATCACCCATGCAATTTCAACAATTCGCGGCCAGGCATCGACATCGGATGGTGAAGCCTTATAGGACTTCGGTAATCCACTTGTTTCTGTATCAAAAATCAAGCGTTGTGCGCTGACAAAGATGGCGTACGCAAAGAAACCCGAGATGACCGGTGTGATGATCCAACTGCCAACAATACCTTGTACGCTTGCCCAGTCTACGGCTTCAGTACCAACAGAAACGCAGGCAAAACCAATGATCGCACCGATAATTGAGTGGGT
>CAJXNF010000566.1 GCA_913056375.1 uncultured Pseudomonadota bacterium
CTGCTGCATTCTTGCTTCGCGTTGATCTCGAATCGGTTTTGGTTGCTTATTCGTTTGTTGAGATAGAAGAATTATTTCCTGAATTCGTCTTTGTTTATCTCTAAGTTGCTGTTCAGTCAGATTCAGAGTGCCTCTCTCAACACCAAGTAAAAATATAGAAACGATAATTATTAGTAGAATTCTTAATTGATTATTCATGACAACTTATTCTGATCTATATGAATTACTGATTGAGAATATCTGCGTTAGCTAACATGGAATTATTTTCATAATTGAACTTCACTATTGAATTGGAGCCCTTTGATGTCAAGCTATCTTGATTACCAACAGTCGATTATCGAAGAAGGTGTTTTGGAAGCTGCTAAACGAATCGGACTACATCCCACAATATTTGATAGTGAGGTGATGTCTCAGCACTATGCAGGTCATCAATGGATTGTTTTTGAGAATTCAGTGGTCGGGACGGTGATCAATGCAATTCCTCCACTCAATCAGACAGCGACAATTCCCTGGGAAGAGTGGTTTGTCATGGATGGAGAAATGCGTCACCATATTCTCTTCACCGAAAAGAACGAGAGCAGTACGATGACTTGGCAAGGACCAATGGATGACGAAGATCATCCAAAGCCAGTTTTGGGGAAACTCTGGCACGTCCACAATGCTGAACCCACACCTTATCTCCTACCTTAAGGAAAGCTCCCTCTTTGTCGTAGCTATCCACTTCGGATAAAACTGTAAAGAAATTTAAATTCAAGTACTTAGATGTAGTTGCATAGAATTCTGATCAGCAAATTCATCAGCGTAGAATTTTAATTTCAAAAACCTAATAGACAAAGCAGGATTTTTTCGTCGAGTTGTGCGAGAGAATTAACATCTCACCTTTTCTGTTTGTTCTACCTCGACGATTTCATGGAAACCATCACAAGACGAGGCCTGAAGTTCTCCCTATGGGAAGGGGCCTCGGCGTCTGTTCACATGACGCTGACTTCTGGGGCATTCCTCACTGGATATGCCCTCTTGCTGGGAGCCAATGACTTTGAACTGTCATTGCTCCTAGCTCTGCCGATGCTGATGCAGGGCATGCAACTTCCCGGAGCCTATTTTATTGAACGTTCCGGACACCGGAAAACCCTGACTCGCTGGGGCGCTGGAATTTCGCGTCTGCTTTGGCTACCGATGGTATTGTTGCCACTTCTGCTTCCTGACTGGCCACACATCGGTTTTTTTCTGGTGCTCTTCACACTAGCGCATCTATTGATGCAGCTGGGAGTTCCTGGGTGGATTACTTGGATGGCAGACCTAGTTCCAAGGCAAATTCGTGGGCGCTATTTCAGTCAAAGAAATCGCTTTGCAGGTGGGTTTGCTATTGGTGTGAGTTTGTTGGGCGGAATCGTGCTGGATTTTTTCCGAGAGAAGGACTCTGCCTATGATGGCTATCTTGTGCTCTTTCTGTTGGCCTGTACCGCAGGACTAGCTGCTTTTTTCTTTCTAGGGAAACAGCCGGAACCCCCTCAAGCAGATCCACAGCCACTACCCCCTCTTAGCACCTATCTCAGCCGGCCTTTTCAGAACAAGAACTACCGCAGAATCCTCACTTTTTATTTGGCGCTTCTCTTTCCAGTTGGAATTTCAGCTCCTTACTTCTCTGCACACCTGATCAAGGTTCTTGAATGGGATTTCCGTCTAGTTGCGGCAACTTCCATTGGGACTTCGATTGTCTCGCTGATTGTGGAGCCAATTTGGGGGAAATTGGTTGATCGACATGGACATCGACCAGTTTTGATTCTTTGTACAATCGGAATCACTCACCTACCCATCTATTATGCTTTTGGGCCTTACGATCTGTACTGGCCGTTTTTTGCGAATGCCTTGCTGGCAGGAGCATTCTGGCCGGGGTTGAACCTCGCAATGTTTGGATTGTTGCTGGAAACAACTCCTCAGGAAGGCAAAGCCGGATTCCTGGCAGTCCAGGCCACTTTGAATGGCTTCATGAACTTCCTGGCTTCAGGTCTTGGAGGGATTCTCGCTCTCTGGCTGGCGTCAGTTCATTTCGAATGGAACGGTTTACTCTTCAATAACTATCAAATCCTCTTTTTCCTCAGTGCTATGCTGAGAGTACCAAGCCTCTTGCTCCTACTCAGGATCTCTGAGCCAACGGCTACGAGAACCTATGTGCT
>CAJXNF010000567.1 GCA_913056375.1 uncultured Pseudomonadota bacterium
AGTTGAGATCTCTGTTTCGATTACCTCCGTGCATGTAATCTTTCATGTGATAGACAATGGTTCGGGTATTCCCGAGGATGAACGAGATGTTGTAGTTGCTCGTTTCGTGCGCGGTAGTACTTCGATTGGAACGCGTGGAAGTGGTATGGGTTTAGCTCTCGTAGATCAACTAATGTCGTTGATGGGTGGACGTTTGGTTATCGGTGATTCTCCCAATCATGGGGCTGACGTTCAATTGCTGTTTACTCTTTAGACAGGCTCTCTGAAGCCATATATCCCACTCCCCGCACAGTAAGAAGAATCTTTGATTCTCCAACGCGTTCTAGTTTTTTCCTCAAATATCCCATGTAGACATCCAGTGTGTTTGGGTCCCCAACAAAGGGTTCTCCCCATACGCTATTTAGTATTTCTGCTCTGGCCTTAACCTTTCCCTTTTCCTTTAAAAGGTAATGCAATAGTTCGAACTCTCTGTTTGAGAGTTTCGCTGAGCCATCTCTTCCTTTGACGCTTCGGCTGATTAGATCTAGTTTTAAATCGCCAATCGAAACATCTTCATCGTCGTTCTTTGCATTTGATTTGTAGCCACTTCTCCTTATGGCAGATCTGACCCGTGCTGCTAGCTCCTTAATGTCGAAGGGTTTGGTCAAATAGTCGTCGACGCCAGTGTCTAGGGCCAGAACTCTTTCGTCAATGCCGTCCTTTGCTGTCAGCATCAGAATTGGAGTGGTGTCGCTGGTTTGCCTTAATCGTCGGCAAATATCAATGCCTGTGAAATCTGGCATTGTCCAGTCGAGTACAACCAAGTCAAATTGTTGCTTGCGCAAGTTGACTAGTGCGTCTTGACCGTTGTCGCAGGAAATGCATTTATGGCCTTCTTTCTCTAGCGATTCTGTAAGGATTTTCAGTAGTTCAGGATCATCGTCAACGATCAACAGAACGCTTTCTTCGTTGCTCACACTTATTCCTTAAGTTTCCGAATCCTAGTTCCGTTTCGCTGAGGGGGGAATGCTTGATCCAGAATTCTTGGTCTTCGGATGCGATTTCCTGATCCACAGCTACGGGGGTTTGCTCTCCCCCTGGTCGTCACCACCTCGGCATTGCTTCTGTTGAGCAGTATGTCGTTGCAGACCCTGGCCTTGCATGCGCGGCAGCGCAGCACTCAAGCCTTGGTTACAGCTCAGAATCGTGATGCCGAGCGATCGGTGGCCATGGCCTTCCATCAGCATGCTGCTGGTGCTCATGCCTGCCTGTTGGCCTTGCCGAGCTCCGAATGGGAGAAATCGGGAGTCTGCCCTGGTGTGAGTTCCGCTGCCCTGCTATCTGGCCATGTCGCCGATCACGATTGGGAGTTGCTGGATTGGCAACCTCAAGGCGCGATGGCTGGAACCCTGCGGTTGGGTTGGAGTGATGGCCGCCAAAGCCGGTTGGACCTGGAGCTGCGTTCATGACGCTCACGGAAGTTGTCGTCTCTGCGGTAATCCTGGGGATCAGCACCCAGGTGTCTCTCCAGGGTTGGTCGCGCACCACCCAGGCAACCGCTGCCTCGAATCGAACTGATCAGCAGGTGCGGTTGCTGGAGCAATGGCTCTTGGTCAGTCGTCGAGCCTTGTCCAGTGCTCCTGTCGTTGATACCGATTGCCGTTGGGACCTTGAGGCGGTGCGTGATGTTCTGGAGGCTTTGCCCAAAGACGCCCACCTCGATACGTCATGGCATTTTGAACCTTCGGTGGATGGCCTCTGGGTCGCTGTCGGGCTGATGGATCCCGATGCTGCGATTCCGTTCAACCGGATTCAGATGTTGACCCCTGCAGGGCTGGGTCATTGCCCTTGGGAGGCGACTGATGAGCTGTGATCTGATGCGCAGGCGTAGGGACAATGGCTTCAGCTTTGTGGAATGCCTGGTGGTGGTCGCGTTGCTGGGGATCCTGGCGACCTTTGCGATTCCCAGCTCTGGTGCTCTCCAACGGCGTCTGGAACTAGACAGCGGCATGCGCCGATTGCGGGTGGGGCTCGACCGGGGCCGGATGGCTGCGATACGGGACAGTCAGCCCTGTGCCTTGCAGCTCAGTGCCAGCGGTTGGCAGACGCCGCTGACAGGCGTTCTACCGGGCTGCCGTGGCGGTGTGACGCCTTTGTCGGAGACCGGTGCAGGTGCTTTGGTGCTGCGCAG
>CAJXNF010000568.1 GCA_913056375.1 uncultured Pseudomonadota bacterium
CTTGGGCGCAGGTCAATGCCGCAAAGCGTCCGCTGGTAATTCCATCGAGCATTGTTTTGGTCGGGTCTGTTGCCCCATCAAACAGGGCATAGAGACCTGGCAGGATGAGCAATACATCCTCCCCTGGGGTTTCAAAAGATCGATACTTGGAACGGTTGAAACAGGAGATTTGCATTTCTTACCCGAAACTAAAATAGAAAGGGCTGTTGGACAGGAGCCAGTTCCTCTGGTTGCAAAGCCAAGGACAACAATGGGGCTTTGAGCAGGGGTTCTAGCTTTGGAAGTGGCCCATTCAGCCAGGTTGTGACTTCATCAGGAGGCAGGAGCAGTGGCATACGATGATGAATCTGGGCACATTGTGGGGTGGGATGAGTAGTCAGAGTCACCAGACGATTGGTTGAATCCGTCTCTGGAAACCAGATGCCAGCCATAAACAATGGCGATTCATCTGGGGCATGAAAGCGGAATTTCTGCTTCTGACCACTCTCCAAAATCTTCCATTCATACCAACCACTGCAAGGGATTACGCAACGTCGTGATCGAAACGCCTCACGGAATGTCATCTTGGTTGCAACGGTCTCGGCCTGGGCGTTGATCAGCAGTTGCTTGCTCCAGGAAGGTTGAATGCCCCATTGCAAACGGACCTGAGTGAAGCCTTGGGACTCAGCTTGCAGCGTATCCACCTGTTGTGTGGGTCGTAGATCACGATTCTCTCTACTCTCCCACTCCACGTCAAAGCCTGCCTTGACAGCATCACTGATTTTGTTGGGCAGAATGTCGATTCGTCCACACATGATTCAGATTGCTTGGAGTTATGCCGCAATCAACTCAAAGCTGATTTGGTGGCTGCCTGCGTTAATCAGGTGTCCTTCTGAAGGAACAGAAACAGGATTTCCATTCAGTTGAACATGCTGATGAAGAGCATTGGGCATCAACCTTCCCTGGCATCCTGCAGGCAGCGTGACGCGATAATCGACTTGTTGCTCTTTCTTTTCCCAACGTGCTTCAATCCGTCCATGACGGCAATCGTGCCACATTGAGATAGGATTGAGGTTTGGAAGAATTTGGGGGGTCAATTGAACCTCATCAAAGCCTGGCTTTTCAGCAGTCGGGCTGATTCCGGCCACCTGCTCAAATAGCCATTGGCAAACTGCCCCATACGCATAGTGGTTGTAGCTGTTCATCTCAGGAGAATAAATTGTTCCATCTGGAGCCATCGCATCCCAGCGCTCCCAAATGGTTGTGGCTCCACGTTCCACCTGATAGAGCCAACCTGGAACCTCACGATTCAAAAAGACCTTTTCGGCAAGATCCAACAATCCAACTTTTGTCAGTGCGGGTAAGAGGGCTGGAGTGCCAATGAAACCGGTGCCAATCAGATAATTGGTGTTCTCTATCGACTTTCTGAAGTACCCCTTCGCTGGTTCAAAATGAGCATCTGGTACAAGATCATAGAGAAAAGCAAGGGCGTAGGAGGTCTGGTCGTTATGGGCCAATCGTCCGGATAGACTGAAGTACTCCCGCTCAAAAGCTGTGCGGATTTCCTCAAGTTTCCCAGCTAGTTTTGTAGCAGCATGGTCTTCCCCTAGAATTTGAGCAATTTTCTTGGCCAGCTGTGTGGAAATGAAGTGGTAAAGGGTCGCTGCACAGTCATCGGCAATCGTGGGTCTTGGTTTTCGATTGTCACCGCTGGGTTGGAGCCAATCGCCAAAGGTAAACCCTTCACCAAACCATTTGTTGGCAGGATGGATGATGGGTCCGTCTGAAATGTTCCAGAGATAATCAAGCCAGCGGAGCATTGCAGGGAAACACTCTTTCAGTACGGTGGCATCTCCATAGTGGAGATAGTGTTGCCAGGGAATAACGGTGATGGCATCCCCCCAACCAGTGGAGCCAGCCCAATCACTGCGATATTGCTCGGGATGGAGTCGGGTTGGGTCAGGAGTAAAATGTGGCAGTGCACCGTTGCTGCGTTGATCATGCATCAAATCACGCAGGTATTTTCTCAGGAATTGGTTACAGTCCGCCAACCAACAGGCCGTTCCAGAAAAAACCTGAGCATCTCCCGTCCAGCCAAGGCGCTCATCTCGTTGTGGGCAATCGGTAGGGACTTCAATGAAGTTGCCACGTTGTGACCAGATGGTGTTGAGCACCAATCGTTCAACGCTT
>CAJXNF010000569.1 GCA_913056375.1 uncultured Pseudomonadota bacterium
TGAGAGAGCAATTGCCATTGGCTTGCCTGAGCCTCTTGTTCCTGAAACCAACAGAGGATTTTTCCTATGAGAGGCCGACCTTGTTCATCCAGTGCTTCTGGAACTCTCATCCCAATCAAGCCAGGTGTGGGAGGAACGTCTGCCTGCCATCCCCCAAAAACCACAGTGTAGCCCTTTCGCAACAGGAAGCCATTGCCGGGCTCCACCGGCATCATTGGATCTTGAGATCTTGGAACGCTATTGAAGGTCAAGACCGTCTTGGTTCCTCGATTGACCACATCATAGAGAATTGCACCATTGCCACGTGATGGATTAGTTGGATGCAACATCACGAAATCTGACTCAAACTCAACCTGCCCACGTTTGTTGGTAGGAGCTAACGCTAAATCAACAATTCCTGAATTGGCAGTGTGCTGAGGGTCCACTTCATAATGAGCAATTCCATGCAGCAACTCGTAGCTGCCGACATCTCCAAATTCCATTCCGGAGGCAAAGCACTCCTGATGAGTGATTTCTAAACGAACCAAGGGCATCAAGTCCTCTATGAAAAGCGTTTCGGAACTTTTTAAAAAATTTCTACAAGCCTTCGATCAAGAAGAGCTGTCGGTCAACACCACCTTCGAGTTTGGCCAAGGCCCCCTTGTACTCCTCACTTTCATAGGCCTTCTTGGCAGCTTCCATACTATCAAACTCCATCACTACGGCTCGCAACGGTTTGTTTCCTTCTTTGCTAACAATTTCAGATCCTCTAGCAAGCGGGGTGGCTCCATGAGCTTGAAGTGCTGGTAGGGCATCAGCTGCATAAGCCTTCAGTTTCTCTGGATCGTGAATTTCGCTGTAAATTGAAATCAAATAAGTTTTAGCCATCAGTATTTTCTCAACAAGAGTTTAGTAATTCCCCACAGAAGTATCCTTCAGCAGGTGTAAAAATTGTTCGTTTGACGAATCATCGAAATTTGAGATTCCATTAACATTGGGCAGCAGCTCGGCACATTACGTCTAACTTGGCTGCAGCCAGTTCTTCCGAGAGGAATCCCAGCCCACAGTCCGGAGCAATCACCAGTCGGTCCCGGTCAATATGTTCAAGAGCTCCTTTGATGCGCCCTGTCACCTCCTCCACACTTTCCAACCGACTCCTGGCAATGGCAATGGTACCGAAGATGATCGTCTTCTTTTTAAATAATTCCAGCAGTTTTAGGTTGTTTGCACAGTGGGCATCCTCAATGGAGATTTGATCAAAGTTGAGTTGGTCCATTTCATGGGCCAGTTGGTGATAACTATCAGGATCAGCTTTCTTGTAATCCTCTTCGTCCAGAAAATTGGGATAACCACAGCAGATATGGACTATTTTGCAAACTTCCCTGGGAACTCCATGGAAGCAGCGCTCGAGCATTTCAAAGCCAAAAGATCTAGCGTCGGTGACCTGCCGAGCAAAGAGGGGCTCATCGACTTGGACATATTTACAACCAGCTTCAACCAGCGCCAGAATCTCGAAGTTTACAGTTTTTGCTAGATCCTCCGCCAGGCGTTTTCGATCTTGATAGAAGCAATCGGCATTGGTGTCCATGATGGTTAGCGGGCCGGGAATCGTGAACTTGATCGGCCGACTGGAAACAGACTGAGCAGCCTGAAAATCCCGAACCGAGTAAGCCGAGCCTATATGCTGAATCTGACTTCGAATTGCTGGAAGATCGGTTTCATAGGCCCCGTCCCGCAAAACACGATGTTCCAATTGCTGGAAATCAAACCCATTCAGGTGGCGGCAGTGATAATGAATGTAATTCTCCCTGCGCACTTCTCCGTCGGTCGGGATATCCACTCCCGCTTTGATTTGCAGGGAAATTATCCGTTCAGCAGCCCGAATGTATAAAGCTTCATCATCGGCGTTTGTCTCACTGTAGTCCGTAAAGTTCGTTGTTGTTTTGGGAGAGTTCATGCTTCCCTCACTTCGCGCTGCATCGAACCAGTCCCGAATTGGCAAAAAATCGGGCTTTGGGAAAGAGCCAATTGTGGTGGTTTGCAGTTTGGATCTGGCCATAAAAGAACTCCATGAATCTAGTGAATTTTTGGCAAGACTACACCGAGGTCTCAAGTAGGATCAAGCATTCTTCAAAGGAATTTCATGCTCACCCTTTATGATTTCAAATCCTCTGGCAACGGTTAT
>CAJXNF010000570.1 GCA_913056375.1 uncultured Pseudomonadota bacterium
CCGTCTGATTGGACTCTCTCTTTATCGACTCGATATCAACTTTCGAGAATCAGCGGTGGTGGGACTGGTTGGAGCCGGAGGAATTGGTGCCACTCTGAATACGGCCTTTGACCGCTATGAATTCGACACTGCTGCAGCCATTCTGATCCTGATCATTGGGATCGTAATGTTTGCCGAGTATTCTTCGAGTGCCATTCGCAAGCGAGTTCAGTGATGCCTGTTGAAATGAACTCCCAAGAAAAGATCTGGAAACATCGCGACCGCAAGACACAGCTGACCCACTGGGCGCTCTGGTTTTTTGGAACAGCGCTGTTTGTCTGGTGCTGGCAACTGGTTTCAGAGAAGACCGAATGGTTCTTTGTGCTGGACGCCCCGAACATTGCTGCGGACATTGGTTCCAGAATGGTCCCACCCCGGTGGGAATACATCGACAAGCTCTGGGAGCCTCTTTGGGATA
The DNA here is from genome assembly GCA_913056375.1 of uncultured Pseudomonadota bacterium. Classification (GTDB taxonomy): domain Bacteria; phylum SAR324; class SAR324; order SAR324; family NAC60-12; genus JCVI-SCAAA005. The sequence continues at coordinate 458 of CAJXNF010000570.1, forward strand.
CATTGAATATTGCCACACTGGGCACCCTGCTGGCTTTGGTACTGGCGGTGCCTGTAGCCTTTCTGGCAGCGCGCAATACTTCCCCCAGCCCGGCACTGCTGCGACCCGTCGCCTTGTTGATCATTGTCTCTTCGCGCTCCATCAATTCGTTGATCTGGTCTTTGTTGCTCGTCTCCATCCTAGGCCCCGGAGTGTTGGCGGGGATCATAGCGATTGCTCTACGCTCCATCGGCTTTGTCGCCAAGCTGCTCTATGAAGCAATTGAAGAAATTGACGAGACGCAGGTAGAGGCAATCACTGCAACGGGAGCCAGTCGTTCCCAGGTGATTGCCTATGGCATCGTTCCTCAAATTCTGCCTACCTTCGTCGGAGTATCTGTGTTCCGCTGGGACATCAATATCCGTGAATCGACCGTGCTTGGATTAGTCGGCGCTGGAGGGATCGGACTACAGCTACAGGCCTCTCTGAATGTGCTCGCCTGGCCCCAGGTCACCCTGATTTTGCTGACGATCTTCCTGACCGTGCTCTTCAGTGAGTGGCTCTCCGCCAAAGCCCGCCATGCGATCATCTAAGCATGTTGACGCTCTCCCTATTTCGCAAGCAACAACAGGTTGAAGACCTGATTCGACTTCTGCTGAAGAACTTAGAGGATTTGGCTCTGCATCATCGGGAAGCCTTGACCGCCTACCTGGACGGCAACCTTGCAGAGTGTGAGCAGAGAGCCCACGAGGTGGATCGCCTGGAATCCGAGTTGGACGACCTGCAGCGCCAAATTCAGCAATTGCTGCTGCGGGAAGCTTTAATGCCGGATTCCAGAGATGATGTGCTGCGCCTACTCACCAAGCTCGATCGCATCCCCGGTCAGTGTCGTCATTCCCTCAAGGAATTGCTGCTGGAACTCCCCCCACTCCCCAACGATTTTCGAGCATCTCTGCTGCTCTTGCTGCACAAGACTCATAGTTGTCTACGGGCACTGAGTGCCACCGTTGACTCACTCTTCTCCGATCTACGTTCAGTGCCTCGCCATGCTGAGGAGGTCGCCCGTCAGGAAAGTGAAGTAGATCGAGTGGAACAGCAGCTATTGGTTCGAGTGTTTCGAGACGATTCCCTTGAATTGGCACGTCAGTTCCAGTACAAGGCGATGCTTCAACGATTGGGAGGGATCTCTGATCTAGCAGAGGATGTAGCAGATGAAGTACTGCTGATTGCCACCAAAAGAATGGCCTAGCCTGTCACTGAAAAGCAGACGGACTACCGCAGACAGGTGCAATCATTGGCTCGGACTTTTTCTGACCAGCCCGGTTTTTTCCATCCTAGTCGACCCTACCCCACCTTGTTTCTCATGATAAGAACCAAACCCTACAATTGGTTCCAAGTTTGGTTATTGGCTGAAATGCTGCCCTCTGATCGCTGAATCAGAGATTTGCTCTCTGTACAACTTTCCTCAGTGAATGGATGCAAACGAAATTAGCTGGATTCTGGATTTCTCCCGTACTGGGAATCCTGAGCCTGAACATCTTCTTTGCTGGAGCCGGCAACGCGTCCACTTTTCCTTTTCGAGCGATTATTGGGGTGGAGGCCTTGGAGCTTTCCAATATGACCTACGCTGCAGTCATGGCGATCAATGCCTTCGCTGGAGCAGCAGCTGGTGTGGCGCTGGGATGGCTCTCTGATCAGATCAACGATCGTCGTTGGCTTGTTA
>CAJXNF010000571.1 GCA_913056375.1 uncultured Pseudomonadota bacterium
AATGCCGATGAACCAGACTGTCAGCCAAAGAACGATGTTTTCACTTTGAATACCGGTAAGACCTTGAAGATCAAGGATGCCAGCCAGACCGGTCGCCCCAGTGTAGAGAACGATTGGCAGGAGAATGCCGGCATAGGCGAGTATAAAGATGAAGCTGGTGATTGAGCGGGTGGTTCCGTTGAATCTTAGTTCGAGGAACTCAGGGATGGTCGCTATGCCGCTCCTGAGATATTTGGGTAGAAAATACAAAGCCATAACGACGAGTGATGCACCCGCGATCACTTCCCATGCCATGACCGCAATGCCGTCGGTGAAAGCAGTACCATTAAGGCCCACGAGTTGCTCGGTTGAGAGGTTGGTTAACAGAAGTGAGCCTGCGATGAAGCCGCCGGTTAGCGAGCGTCCAGCCAGAAAATAGCCATCAGAGGTGCCATGATCATCATGGCGGGTCATGCGCCATGTGACGAAGCCGACAAGAGCGGTAAAAAAAAGGAAGGTAAGAATTGTCATGGTTCTGGGAGACGTTGCCGTTTTTTAGAGGCGTTGGCAAACCTAGACATCAGGAGCCATCAATTGGAAACCAGAAGACGGAGAGGCCATGTACAGGGGAGTCTCCAAAACTATGGAGAACGATTTGAATGAATAATCAGTCCTTAGCTACTGGGGCTCTTTCTTCGCGACGAGTGACGATCGAATCTGACACGGCCGAAAAGAAAACGTGGCTCTGTCCGGGATCAGCTAAAACAAATCCTTCCCAAACCAAGTGGATCTGTAAACGTTTCCACAAGACCGTCCTTCGGGATATTTCCTGGTCGCTTTTCACCAGTTTTCACAAGAAGAGTGGCCAAAGTTTGGAAGTTCTGCAGGGCGACTTTGATTCCTGGAACATTTGCTGCAGGGATCAAAGAACTCATCAAGGCAAAACGGGTAATACGCGAACTCCGATCGATGTTTTCCTGGATGGTTTAAAGATCTAGGCGTATACGTTTGATCAACTGAACGGCAGCAGCACAGATCTCGGCTTGGCTGCCTGACAGACTACGTCTTACCGACGGATCAGCTTGTCAGATCTCATACTCGCTACGACCCTTGTTGGATTGTGTTATGGCCCGATAAAGCTTTTGAGGATCAATGGGTTTCGAGAGATAGTCGTCCATTCCTGCAGCTAAACATTTCTCCCGCTCTCCCTCCAGTCCGTTGGCCGTCAAGGCGATGATGTAGCAATGATTGCTCGTGTTTTCCTCCCGCTCTCGAATACGTCTAGTCGCTTCGTAACCACTCATTTCCGGCATTTGGCAGTCCATCAAGATTATGTCAGGTGACGATTCGGCCCAAGTGTTGACGGCCTCTTTACCATTTTCTGCAATAGCCGCTTCAAACCCCATTTTTTCTAGAAGTTTCAAAGCCAGTTTGCGGTTTATGGGATGATCTTCAGCGAGAAGAATTTTAGGGTTGTCTGTTTCTACCTTGGTCAGGCTCTCTGAAAGGGAAGTTATGTTGTTCGCTGGAACAGCTAATTTGGATTGATTCTTCGTCTGAGGGGAAGTCACCCCTGTTAGGGCATCAGCTAGTCGCCGGCGCCTAACGGGTTTGATGAGGAGTTTCGCCAGATAGCGTTTCCACTCTGGCTGCAACCGGTGAGGGGCTATTGACATCCCAATAATCGGAATCTCACCATGCCTTTCCAAGGATTGAATTAGATTGAAAAACTTGCTGATCTGGTGGCTTGGCAGATCGAGATCGAGAAGAACCAAATCAAATCTTTTTTTGGAAAGAGTCAAATGACTGATTGATTGATAGGCTAACTCGAAAGTTGGGGGAACATGAACATCAAGCTCGAGAGCTTCCAGTTTTAGCCTTGTGTGGGTTTTGGCTCGACCGTGACCGGCAATGAGAAGCACTTTCTGTTTCTTGTCCACTGAAACGTTTGGCTTGGCTTCTGGCGCCTTGGTTCCCGGAGGCAATGTCAGCTCAAGAATGAAAATCGAGCCTTTGCCGAGAACGCTGTTGCCGAGTGCCCGAAGACAGCAAGCCAACTTTCGCTCACTACGAACAAACCTGATGCTGACAGGACAGAGCCGATTTCCAGGCAAGAGAAGAAAGAGAGCCTTGTGTCGACAGTGACTTCAAAACCGAGCGCTTCACAGAGCGCCTCTA
>CAJXNF010000572.1 GCA_913056375.1 uncultured Pseudomonadota bacterium
AGGGCGGCTAAATCTCCTCATAAGAAATCACCTGGCCTACGTACAGCAACAAAAAGATCCATGGCTTCTACTTCATATCCAGGATGTTTTTCTTGAATCATTGAGATTGTTTTCGAGAGAGATTCATGGGAGTTGCTCCAAAGAGGATGCTTCGATACAAGGGCTCGGTTGCGGAATTCATGTACAAAAACAGGAAGCGTAAAGTCTGAAGTGAATTCGTAGCCAAATTGTTTGAGGGTACGCGAGATTGGGGCATTCGATCCTCCTGTGAGGTTCGACCAGTGACTATGAGTAGCACCGTCTTGTAATGAAATGCCAACCTGATTTTCAGCAGATTTCGCAAGAGAAACCATATCAAGAGCAAGTCGCCAATCTAATAGTCCATGGTACTGCATGTTGTAGTAATCTTGTAAACATCGATTGCAAGAAGTGTCACATTGATGTGCATGAGCTTCTTGAATCCATTTTGATACCAGGCTAGTCGATTCTGATTGAGTCGCGCTTGCTAAAAGCTGTGAAACATTTTTTGATTCAGCAAGCCAGCGGCAGTAGCCTGCACCATTTTCTAAAGTATCAGTGAGGAATATCTGCCCTCGGGGGATCCCGTCAAGTTCTACGGTTCGAATCCCAGCCTGAATTTCTTGGATATCTACGTCTAGTAACGTTGCAGCTGCTGTACGCATCAGAAATGCAAAGGAATACCAGGCGGCGCGACCGCTTACTGATTGAGGGTCTGCATAAACATCTTTGGGCCAATTATTGAAATCAATAAGCATGACCTCAGTGTGACGACGTGAAAGTAAGGCAACTCGTGCTGTTGGATCATTTGAAGTTTCCCAAAAATGAGGATCTACGGCATAGGCGCCGGATCCAGCAGTTCCTGAAAGGGAAACTCGGCGAAAATCGAAGCCGCCTTGTCCCCCATTGTCGTTTATAGAAATTACTTCTGTAGGTTCAGCGGTGACTGCAAGATTAGAGTGCTCGATGTGTTTAAGATCATTGTTATCAAGAAGAATCATTGGGCGTGTGGCGTTTGGTACCCAGTCGAATGAACCATCGAAATCCTCGCTTTTACAACAGAAAAAGCCTTTAGGCTCACGCGCGTCGATGGGTAACAACTCAAGTTCATCACAGACTGGGCAAGTTATTGGGTCTGGATTTTGGCCACCTATTGGAGGTTTGGATGTTGTGTCTAAATTGGTCACCGCTTGGCAAGATTGGCACAAACCAATGGGTCTATTGCCTACAGGATTCCCTTCATTATCAAACAATGGCGGGATAAGTCCGGGTTTAACTCCAACGCGATCACCAACTGGATAAAGATCGACTACACCAGCGGAGCGATACACTATTTTGTCTTTTACAGTTTCTGAACCTGGCGCAAATTGACTGACTGCTACGTCTAGGTCTCTATCAACTGTGTTTTTGCTGGGTGGCCAGGGGTGTGCCCTATGTGGGATTCTTGTATACATAGGTTTAACACGGGTCGGAAATCCAAACATCGGAAAGATACCTTGGTTGGCTAATCTCTCACTAAGAGCATTTTGGGTTAAACGATCGTCTTCAACAATATCGTCAATTAATGAGAGAAGGTTTACCGACACATAATCCGTGAACGATTTAAGAGTGGAAGCACGCAAAGGATTTTCTGACCATTCAGTGCCTTTAGCCAAGACATCGTAAATCACTTCGAATTCCGAAGATTCAATTAGGCTTTTCAGATAAGACTCAATATCGGTCCGGCAAAGTGGCCAGTCTTCTATGGAGCCAAATTCTCCATGAACGCTTTCATATGATTGACTTTCTGATCTAAATCGCTGTTCCGGTAGGCTGCGAAATGCTCTACGAAGTAATTCTTTCACAAAAAGGCGCTTAAATATTTTCTCTTGTCGAACATCGATATAGGGAGGGGGTGGAGGATCACCGGTGATCGCTTCCGGGTTACGAAAGTAATATTCGTCATGACTTCTACCCCTACAAAAGGTCACAGCGACAGACAATCCCGCTCCACGACGACCTGCACGGCCCACTCGTTGCTGATAATTAAATCTTCGGGGGGGCATGTTCGCCATCATGACAGAAAGAAGTGAGCCAATATCTACGCCAGCTTCCATTGTTGTGGTCACACTAAGTAGGTCGATACCATGAATTTCAG
>CAJXNF010000573.1 GCA_913056375.1 uncultured Pseudomonadota bacterium
GATGATATTGACCTTGATTTCCTGCTTTCTCTTGCCACGGGCTCTTCTGTTATTGTGCCTGGATGGCAATTTTTTGGTGGTGTAAATGATCGCTTTGCGATTGCGGCCCCGGGAAAGCCTTCAGCTGTTTATGCCAACCGCCTCGGTAAAGTTTTTCAATATTTGTCGCTCACTGGCAGATCTTTTCATTCTGAAAATTATCTTTTTGACGTTTTGAGCTTGCAAAATCTTCGGATTTTGCCTGTTGTTCAAACACGTTTCGTGAGAGTCCGGGCAGGACAATCATTCCATCCAGAGACAATTCAGCAGGAGCACCTTCAGCCAACTGCTTCGGCTTTGTCTTGGAGTTTTTTGACAAATCAATTGATGACGATGCACCGGCGCTTGCGAGAAGCGGGAGAGCGGATTGGTGCTTTGAAAGAAGATCAGGCAGGTCTTGAGCAGAAAGTCGAAAGCTTAGAAGGATCGTTGCAGGAGTTCAAGCGAAAAGTGAAGAGGCTTAGGATTAAGCTTAGAAATCTCAAAAGTTGTTGATCTGATCTTCCTTAAGCGTATTTTGTGCCTGCAAATATTTTTTTGTGATCATTTCTTAGATGCGGCTGGTCTCTCAGTAAATCCTCTAAAAAATTTGTTGACTCTTTGAGAAAATTTCTTGCTATATGCATCTCTTCTGTTAGCCTGTTTTCTTGGATAAAGTTTTCGAATCCAATCTTGTATTGATCAATTCTTGTTTTGCTTGGGTGCCACTGAATGGGCTCTTGAGGGTAAAAAGGATAAGGGCTCATGCCCCACCTGTTGACCTTGAGAGGTCTTTGGTCATTGTTGTGGCCCCTGCCTCTGCAAAGAGATGCAAGATATTCTTCCTCTGATTTGTAGATGCAATGTAGAACAAACCAGGGTTCTGTGCTCTCGGCAGAGAGAGCGTTCAGCTGATGCTTCGTAAGCTTGCTTCGCCTGGATTGCGTGTTGATGTTGTCATCAAGTCGAATGATGGTGCCCCCTAAGAGATTGATCACTCTTTCCTCTTTTTTATAGATAAAGTTGTGATGACTGCATGAGTGAACTTTACTGGTTAATTTACATATGGTTTTCACGTGATCCATGCGATAGATCGTATTTGCTGATTGCAGGGGATGTGAAAAGCTTTTTTTAGATGAGTAGTCATCGGAGTACCATAGAAAAGACAGGCAGTCCGGTGAACTTTGCCTTTCTAGTAAGCTTTGTAGGCTTTCGTTCATGTTCTTGCATATAAGGTACTCGTCCAGATCCAGTGCCATTAAATGGGTGGAGTCGCTGGAATGATGCAGTGAGTTGTTGTAAGCGGAGATTTGGAACGATCTGTTCTCTTTGATCGAGTCAAGCCGAAGTTTATCGGCCAAGTGAAATGTTAGGTTTGAATAGTTTTTTTGAATTTTCTCGCAGATGGCGACACTGTTATCTGTCGTATCATTGATATAAATCTCGATTTCATCAAAGCCTATCAAAAAATGATGATAGATCCACTGAGGTAGGTAGGCGGCCTCATTCTTGGCAATGGCAATTAGCTTTGTATTGGTTTTCATGAATTTATCCAATGTGTTCCAGCTTGTTTGAAAACATTATTTGAGCTCGGAAGTTGGTTTATTCGGTATCTTGTTGACCCTCTTTTGAGGCTTTAACCCAGCCACCCAGCGCTGAGGATCACCGCCAAGCTCAGAAAGATGGCCAGGCAGGTCCAGGTGACGCGGTTCAGGGTCGCTTCGGCGCTGCTGGCACTGCTGAACATCGAGCTGCCACTGGCAGCCAGGCCGCCCATGCCATCACCTTTAGGGCTATGGAGCAGCACCAGAACGATCAGTAGGAGACCGCTGCCGATCCAGGTCCAGGACAGGATGGACGTGAGCATCAGACGGGAAGAGGTAAGCGGGCGGACAGAGGCGACGGATCGACGTTCGATACCGGCTCGATCAGGCTACGGCCCGTCATCGCCGCCGGTTGCTCCAGGTTGAGGATCTGCAGCAGGGTCGGTGCAATGTCGGCCAAACCACCGTCCTCCCGCAGGCTGATGTCGTTGCCATGACCCGGCAGCTTGCGTTGTTCACCCTCCACCAGGATGCAGGGCACAGGGTTGGTGGTGTGGGCCGTCCAGGCCTGACCATCGGGGCCTTGCAT
>CAJXNF010000574.1 GCA_913056375.1 uncultured Pseudomonadota bacterium
GTAGTTGTGGTGAAACAATCCCAATCGATTGCGCTACAGAAGAGGAATGCACCACTGAAAACGAAAATGGTTTTCAAACCGGTACCGTAGCTGGTATTGCAGCTGGGGGAGCAGCTATCGCGGCCTTGGCTGGTGGTTTTAAATCTAGCGGTGTTGGAAGTAGTAAAAGTAATTCTGCAGATAGCAGCCATGCTTCCAATGTGTGTACGTTTGGTGGCACTAAGATTGTCCATGGAACCAGTGCTAGTGCTTACCAAAATGCGTCCGTCCCTTTTGGGAGCAGTTGTATTCAGGAAACTCGGACTTGCTCCAATGGCACCCTCAGTGGATCCTTCCAGTTCAGCAGTTGTATCATTAAGGAAGACACTAATTCTCATAATGCTTCCATCACCGAAAATCCCCAAGATCATTTCCGCCTACTTACACAGGCTACTTTTGGTCCTGATAGGGCAAGCTTGGATCAAGTGGATATACTTGGTGTTGAGGGCTGGATTGATCATCAACTTAACATGGGCTCGGCCTACGATAGCACCTCAGACAATTGGCCAACTCATCTGGAGCGGACCATCGAAATTGCCCAGCAAGCTGAGCCTAATGTAGGTTGGTATGAAACGGATGACGACGGTACAGCATACTTCAACGAAGCTAATGGTGATATTCAGGTCACGCTCTACCAGATGGCTGCTTGGTGGGACAATGTACTTGGGAACCCAAAATATCCAGCCTTGGGACAGGATCAACTCCGTCAGCGAGTGGCGTATGCACTGAGTCAGTTGCTTGTGACCTCTAACAGTGCTTTCCCTCTGAATCGGCGTGGTGAAGGCTTGGCTTACTACTACGACCTGCTCGCCAAGCACGCTTTCGGGAACTACCGAGATCTACTCAGTGATGTAGCCCGCAGCCCAACCATGGGGGCTTACCTTTCTCACCAGGGGAATCGCAAAGCGAGCCAATCCGAAGGAACCCGACCAGATGAAAACTTTGCTCGTGAGGTAATGCAACTCTTCACCATCGGACTGGATGAATTAAATCTTGATGGTTCTCCCAATCGAGACGGCAACCTCAACACCTATCCTGATAGTGGCAGTGACTTGGTGCCTACCTACACTCAACAAGACATCGAAGAACTAGCCAAGGTGTTCACTGGCTGGGATCTTGTTGGAAACAAAAAATATGGGCGCTTGGTCAACACAGATGGTGACTTCACACAAGCAATGGAATTCAACCCAGAGTTCCATGAAGATGAAGCAGACGCCTACTACACGAATCAGGATGGGAAGGTCACAATTCTTGGAAAGACCATTGCGCTCAACGCAACGGACCGACTTGGCAACGCAAGTGGCCTCGATGCAGCTCTCGATGTGTTATTTGCTCACGACAACATCGCTCCCTATGTGAGCAAGCATCTGATCAAGAGCTTCGTTACTTCAAATCCTTCCTCTGAATACATCGCTGACGTTGCCACTGTCTTTAACGATGATGGGAACGGGACGAAGGGGAATTTGAAATCCGTTGTCCGAGCAATACTTACTCACCAGCAAGCCAGAGATACTGACGCCAAGAACGATCCAGCTTTTGGCAAAATCAAAGAGCCCTTGTTGATGGCAACACACCTTCTCAGAGCTACTGACACCCAACCTCTGGACGGATGGATCAGTCACGGAGGTGTATCCATGAACGATGTTTACTGGCTACCGAGACCAGAAAAGTTTTTTGGTTACGCACCAATGCGTTCACCATCCGTCTTCAACTTTTTTAGTCCTGACTTTGTCCCTAGTGATGAAACCTTTGCTTCCAACAATTGGGTTGCTCCCGAACTGCAGGCACAAACAGACCAAACTCTGGCCAACATGAACAATTTTACCAAAAATGTACTGCACTCCTACGAGCAAAACCGAATTGAGATGTCTTCGACGCTTACTGCCTTTGGCAACAGTAAGACTCGCAACAATTCTCCCTTACTTCTATTGAATTTCGATAAGGAATTGGAGTTGATGCGAAAGGCCATCTATGGAAATAGCGGCAATTTTTCTGAACAGACGGGGCTGAACCTCAAAGAAAAATTAGCCAACTGGAGTGACGACAAGAAACAAGCTGCCATCAAAGCTCTGCTAGACCACTTGGAGGCGGGGTTACTTGGAGAATCAATGA
>CAJXNF010000575.1 GCA_913056375.1 uncultured Pseudomonadota bacterium
ATTTGCGTTGCTTAGATCTGCTTTTTGTAGATTCACTTCGTGCAGATTAGCCAGACTCAAATCAACCCCACTTAAATTTGATCCTCCCATGTAGGTCCCCACTAAATTTGCACCACGAAGTTGAGCCCGCCGGAAATCAGACTGGCTCACGTCAACTCGCTGTAGGTCAGTTTTAAGTAAATCGGCCCCCTCCAGCAGAGCACCCAAAAAATTTTCACGTCGTTGTTCGCTACCCAGTAGTTCTGAAATTCCGAGAATGGGATTGAGTAAGTTTCCCATGCTGAAATCGGCATCACGAAAATCGCAGCCAATACATTTTCGTGTTTTGGCCAGCTGATCAAGATCAGACTGCTCGTAAGCAAGCAGAATTTCTCCCAAAAAATAGCTGACACATGGAATGAGCCAAATCAAATAGAATTTCAGAATGGTTTTCATAGTTTTTTCTCGCTTTCGATTTATGCTCTCTTGTGGAAACAAAGACTTTTTTCAAGTTTACTTTAGCTATGTACTCTATCTTGTTGACTCTAGCCACTCTGCAAACTCATGGAATCGTTCAGCTGTGATGAAAGATGATCGTGCTTTGTTAGATAATTTATGGTTTCAAAAAATTTATTTGATAAGTACGTAGTGATGAGTTCAAATGGTAAATATGTCTTACCAAAATTGGTTTTAAATTTTGGTTGTGGAATTCTTCAACTCTCGATGAACTTGAAATCATCGAAATGATCAGAAGGAGGAAAAATGATCAAGAAAGTACTTTTCATAATAACTTTTCTTGCGCTCGCTGGATTTGTTCAAGCTGAGCAGAAACTGAGAATGGCGACATTGAGCTATGGAACCGTCAACTGGGAATTGGACACGATTCAGCATTATGGATTGGACAAGAGTTCCGGGATCGAAATGGAACTCATCAAAATGGCCAATTTACCTGCAACTCGCTTAGCTCTGCTCAATGGTGGGGCAGATGTTGCGGTAGCGGACTGGATGTGGGTATCTAGCCAGCGCGCAGAAGGCCGAAACTACAGCTTTATTCCCTACTCTTCTTCGGTTGGTGGATTGATGGTCAATCCCAACGCTAACATCAAGAGTGTAAAGGATCTTGAAGGCAAGAAAGTTGGTGTTGCCGGTGGGGCACTGAGTAAAGGTTGGTTGCTACTTCAGGCTGCAGCTCCGAAATACAATTTGGATCTGACCAAAGTAAACACGACTTACGGTGCACCACCGCTACTGAACAAAGAATTGGTCAGTGGAAGGCTGGATGCGGTGATCACGTATTGGCATTTTTCTGCTGCCCTAGAGGCTGATGGTATGGATCGCCTGGTAGAGTTGTCCGATCTCCAGAAAGATTTGGGGATGGTCACCAACTTGCCGATGATTGGATATGTATTCATGGAGGAGTGGGGGCGCCAGAACCCGAAAGCAGTAGAAGGATTAGCGAAGGCTTCTGCGGCGGCCAAGAAAAAACTCCAGCAGGAGGATGCTTCCTGGGAGCGTCTGCGTAAGAAGATGAAGCCAAATTCTGAAGCCCATTTTCAACAGCTTAAGAAAGGGTTCTTGAACGGAATCCCGGAGCCGGTTACTGTCGCTCATCAGGAAGATGCGGCCAAGTTGTTCGTGAAGCTTGGTGAATATGGTGGCAAAGACTTCACAGGTGAAAGTGGTGGAGCAGACTTAGATATTGATTTGGGTGCACCAACTCATGTCGGTCAGTTGAAAGTTATTATCAGAAAGAAAGATGACGTGGCAATCAATGCAGACATTGATGTCCCATCTTCAAACTGGGTAACTGGTACTGCAACTGATTCATTAGTCATGCCATCAAACTCAGCAGTTATATTACTAGCATTCGGAAGTGTTTGGTATCCAATCGCAAACGTTAACGCAACAATTAACTAATATAACTTATGGCGCATCAAGACCACATAGTCGATAGACTATCAACAAGATTACATAGTATTCTTCCCGACCACATTCGGGAAGATGCGCCTGTATTCGAGTCGTTTCTTGAGGCGTACTTTGAATACCTAGAGAGTGAGATAATCACTCTCGAAGGTACTCAACAATTATCTGGTGTAGAGTTAGAAGAAGGCACTCAAATAGGTGCTGGTGACCTCACACTAGAAGACGGTGGTAGAATACTTGTACCACTT
>CAJXNF010000576.1 GCA_913056375.1 uncultured Pseudomonadota bacterium
CCATCCATTGCCATCACGAGCGTCAATAAGCTGATCAAGAACCTCAGGAATTGCACCGTCCTCCAGGTAAGGCATGATGAGCATAAACATCGGGATCCCGCGACAACCACTACCACAGAAGTCTGGGACTCTGACCTGTGACCCAGGAGGGAGCGTATCGTGTGTCGATTCATAGTTGAGGATGCCCAAGCGAATCTGCCTGAGATTGTTGATGCAAAGACAAAAGGCATCCGATTGCAGGGAACCCTGGCAAAGGCATTGCCTGGTATGAAGAATGTAGGGTCTATGACCAACGTTCGTCAGATGGAAGCTGAGCAGTATGCAAGAGATATTGGCGCAGCATTTGAAATTTCAAAAGCACAACAAGCTAGAAGTCGTGCAATAGCTCGTGCAAAAAATAGAGCACAAGAAAGAGCTGCTAAAGAATTTGGGGTACGTTAGACTAAAGCTAAAGAACTAGCTTTATGGCAATACCAAGTGCAGCTTTAGCATATAAACGTTCAGCATTAATGACAGCGACTAAGGTAACTGTCAAACCACCTAGTGAAGAAGTTTTAAAGGCAAGAGATAACTTTCAAGACTTTTGTAAATATATGGGTAAGTCTCCAGCAAATCATATGTTGGAGTGGCACGCAGAACTTTGTACAGGAGAAGATAGTGAATGTCTAATGGGAATCGGCGGACCAAACACATCGATCCTCGCACCTCGGGGATCTGCGAAGTCTACTGTCCTTGGTTTGTTCGCTGCTTGGATGATCGGTCGTCATGCAGCTGCCAAGAAAATGCTGCGTATTCTGTACATCGCGTACATGGTAGATATCAGCCGTGCTAAATCAGCAACTATCAAAGGAATACTTACCAGTAGTAAGTACAGGGAAGTGTTTCCCATGGTACGACTATCAAAAATCAAGCGCAGTGACGAGTACTGGAGTATCGACTACGACTTCGCTGGAATTGATACTGCTGGGGAAGAAGCGTTCACTATTGCGTGTGGTGGTCTCAAAGGTGCAATTACCTCAAAGCGATCCCAACTTGTTCTTATTGATGACCCTATCAAGTCCGCCGCATCGATCAACAATCCAGATATTAGGCGAGAGATGGAATCAACGTGGTCTAACGTTATCGCTCCTACCATGTTCCAGGGCGCTAGGGCAATCTGTCTTGGGACGAGGTTTCACTTTGACGATATCCACCAAACCCTTTTCGTTCCTAAAAACAATTGGCGACAAATTATTCAACAGGCAGTAATTACAGACGCTGACGGAAAGCAGCGTTCATATTGGCCTGAGTTCTGGTCAATGAAATACCTAAATGAACGTAAGAGTGAAGATCGCGTTGCATTTGCGTATCAGTATCTGAACACTGCCGTTCGTAACGCTGACGTAGGTATATCACCTGAGCTCATTGTTAAAGGTGAAGTACCAGAAGACTATGACTGCCTTGGTGTAGGTATTGACCTGAGTGCTGGTTTATCACAGAAAAACGACTGGACAGTATTCACACTAGGCGGAATTAAGGATGGAAAAATCTATTTAATTGACCAACGACGTGAAAGGTCAATGGGCAACATTACAAAAATGGATACGCTTTGCGAAATGTTGTCTGACTGGAACATCCTTCTGGAAAACGACGAGGGTCAGTTCTTCCCCACCATGTCGCCATGCATGATTTGGCCTGAGGCAGTTGCATATCAAACATCATTTGAAGGTGACTTCAAACGCATCATGCATGAACAGCGTGCTTTGTATAACTTGAGCGTATCACCAGTAAAAGGATTCAAGGGTGACAAACTAGCAAGATTACGTGGTGTCCTTGGTTTATACGAAGGTCGCAAAGTTGTTTGGAACAAGTGGCGTAAGTGGACTGTACTTGAAGAAGAACTATTGAATTTCGGTCATTCACAGCATGATGACACTGTTGATTCGATGGTATTAACTATGGGTGGACTCCTTAGACGAGGAAATTTACAAATTGACTACAATAGTGACAGCTTCGATCTGTAATTTTACTGATGTCTGAAAAAAGAATGGCGGGTGCAAAACTTGAAGAGCCCACTAAAGAATCACGAGATGCTGCGGAGGCCTTGAGTCGTTCGCAGCGCAATAAGCAGATCCGTGAAGAAATTGGCAATGATCCTGAGCGTTTGGC
>CAJXNF010000577.1 GCA_913056375.1 uncultured Pseudomonadota bacterium
GAGCCGGTAGGCTAAATCAATGGCAACTTCTCTAGCTTCCTCTTCGCTCATTCGATGTTCACAGACAAGTTCGGCAAGATAGCGGCAGTCAATTCGTCGAGCCAAATCATGTCTAGCTGGGATTGACATGAAAGCTCGGGTGTCATCATTGAAACCAACAGTGTTGTAAAAGCCTGTGGTTTCGTTCGTTTGTCGACGGAAGCGTAGCATCCCTTCTGGACTGTCATAGAACCACCAGGCAGGGCCTAGCTTGAGGATGGGATAGTGTCCAGCGAGTGGAGCTAACTCTCGGCTATAGCTGGTCTCATCCAAAGTGAATAGAATCATGCTGAGTCGAGGTTCATTGCCAAATTTATTTAGTAGTGGCCTCAGACCATTCACATAATCAGTTGCCATTGGAATATCCGCTCCTTTGTCACGGCCAAAGCGTTCGAAGAGCGGTTGATTATGATTACGGAAAGAACCTGGATGCAACTGAACAACAAGATCATCGTCCAGACTCATCCTCACCATTTCCGTCATCATTTGCCCGCGAAACTGATCTGCTTCATCAGCACTGAGTTCCCCTGCTAGTGCTCCCGACAGGAGTCGTTCGCATTCGGCTCGAGAAAGATCTGCTGTAGTTGCAGTTGGGTGCCCATGATCTGTGGAGGTGGCTCCCATCGATTTGAAATATTCTCTTCGCTGTTGCAAGGCCTTAAGATATCCATCCCAAGTAAGGGCGTTTTCTCCAGTAATTTCAGCCAACTTCTCAACATTCTCAGCAAAGCCTTCAAACTCAGGATCAACCACCGGATCTGGACGGAAAGCGGTAATGACATTACCCTGCCAGCCTGAATCTTTTAGAGTTTTATGGTGAGTCAGGGGATCTAGAGGAGATTCAGTTGTTGCCAGGATCTCGATTTGAAAGCGTTCGAACAAGGCACGCGGACGAAAGGCTTCGCTTGAGAGTTTTGCGTTCACTTCGTCGTAAATTTGGTCGGCATTCTCCGGCAGCATGGGAACGTTGATTCCTAGAACCTCATGGAGGGCGTGATCGAACCAAATCTTGGAGGGAGTCCCACGAAATAGATAATAATGTTCAGTAAATATTCGCCAAATTTTCCTGTGATCGGTCTCTGTAGGTGAACCATCACGGGTTGGAATTCCCAAGTCGGTTAGGGGAATCCCCTGGCTGTAGAGCATTCGGAATAAGTAGTGATCAGGAACCAGGAACAGTTCTGTTGCATTCCCAAAATTTTGGTTTAGAGCAAACCAACTTGGATCGGTGTGACCATGTGGACTAACGATGGGGAGATCACGGACTTCCTCAAAAAGTCTTCGTGCCACATTGCGTTGGGATGGATCTGAACTGAACAGTCTATCTGGGTGATTAAATGGCGAAGAGGGTTTCATGAGTATCGCTCCATTTGAGTTTTTGTGTGCTTCCAGTTGTTTCTTCAATGAATTTTGATGATCTGCGTGCCAAGTTGAACAGATGCTAGGGTCCATCGATCATTGATGTATTCCCACTCCAACAATTCAGCAAGATCTCCAACATTTTGTGTAGTTGGCCAGCCCAGAAGCTGTCTAGGTTGGATGGATGCCCAGCGAATTCCTTGTTCAAGAGAGATGTTGTACCAACTCATGACATTTTGAAGACATTCCAGCAGAGTTGCTGCTGAACCAGCAAGATTCTGGGTTCCAAAGAGATGCACCACACCCTCAGGTTTGGACTGAATCTTTGTAGCACCTAAATAATAAGTTCCAGGAACTGTCCCTGAAGCAGCGGTTCCATCACTGACTAAGATGGTTCGGTCTGAACCCTTGGCTTTGATGTAGACGCTCAGTACATGAGGTTTCTGATGAAAGCCATCCGCAATAAAACTAGCAGAAAGACCTTCTTCAGAAAGTTGGCTCAGAATAGGGTTATCAACTTTGGGTAATAACTGAGCAACCCCATTGCCCAAGTGTGTTGATAACGATGCCCCAGCCTCCACTGCCTTTCGAATATCATCGAGCGAAGCGTTTGTATGACCGAGGGATACGCGGACTCCACTATCAACGCATTTGGTAATCAATTCAAGAACACCGGGCATCTCTGGGGCCACAGTCAGCAGCTTGATTCGACCTCCTGCTGCAGCTTGCCAACTCGCAAACT
>CAJXNF010000578.1 GCA_913056375.1 uncultured Pseudomonadota bacterium
TCAATGGCTCCCTCTCCATCGGCATCAGCGTTACTGACAAGTCAGCAGCGATCAAAAGGGCACTGCCAGGCCAGCGCAGCTGTTCAAAGCTCAGACCTTGGCAGCAGCCTCGCAGGCCAACATGATCGGCACGCCGATTATCACCTTCCTAGTTCATGGATATGGCGAATGCGCATCTGAAGGCAGGCGTCGTCTTCGGCCATCTCATTCGGAAGCTACGGAGCAGGCAGTTCACACCATCCCTATGTGGCCATGAAGCGGCCGGAGACATGCACCAAGGAGCCGACTGGCATCGCGATCAACTGAGGCAGTGCACACCAATCCCCCCAATAGCGCTCTGAAACCAATAGCGAAATCGTCGGTCGGAAAGCCCCATCCCCGGAGGGGATTTTTGTTGTGCTTCGGTTTAGTGTTTGGAAAATTTTGACAAGAAGAAGGACGACAACCGTTTCTCCATGCAGGATGAACAAAGTATGATCACGCCGTAGATGCGACGCCGCAGTTGGTTGGCCCAACGACTAGGCGGATTGCTCATCATCTTGATGTTCTTTCTGCTGGCATCCCCAGGATGTGCAGACCAGCTCGATCGAGTTCGCGGTGGCTGGTATCCATGGAAGCCTTATCAATTTCTTGAGCATTCAAGAGATGGACGCGACTTATCAGGTCTCGATGTAAGTTTGTTTCGTGAAATCTTTGAACAGGAGCTAGGAAAAAGCCTGGAACTACCCCAACTCAATTGGGATATTCATCAACTGCAATTGCAACGCGGTGAGACTGATGTTGCTGGTGGAGCGTTCAAGACTGACGAACGCAGCCGCTATGCATTTTTCTCGGATTCATATCGCACAGAAGACATCGTCTTGGTGGCTCGTCGACATCACTCGACAGCTCGCTCCATACTGAATCAGCCCGGGTTCTTGCAAGCCATACAAACAAATGATCTACGTTTAGGCGTAGTGAAGGGCTACTCCTACGGAGATGCCATTGATACCTGGTTACGAGATCCAGCTCAAAATGGACGCAGGGTTGAGGCCAACAGTGTGCGCCAGAATCTTGATCAGTTAATCCAAGGGAAGGTTGACCTGGTGGCAGTGGACCGTCTCGTGGGAGCTGCGATGATTTGGGAGCAAGGGCTATCCGATCGAGTAGTAATCGGCCATCAACCTGTTTTTAGTGGACCAATCTTTGCAATATTCAGCCGTAAAAGCAGTACAGCAGAATTGGTAGATGCCTTTAATCAGGCCCTACAAACAATTCGTGATGACGGGCGATATAACCAAATTGTGCGAGATCAGTTATTTCCAACCCTTCTAGGTCTCACGGCTGATCAACCCTGGTTCATTCTTCTTGAATCTATTGGTACGGCTGCCTTTGCTTTTTCGGGAGTTCTCTTAGCCCGTCGTGAACAATTCAGTTTATTTGGAGCCTTTGTATTAGCCAGCCTGCCTGCGGCTGGAGGAGGCTTGATGCGTGATCTAATTGCTAATCGTCCACAGCCTGCAGTTGTGCTTGCATCGCATCACCTCCTAATTGTTGCCATAGTGGTAGTCTTAAGCTCTGTAATTTTGAGATGCCCACATCAAGTACACTTATCAAGATTCATCCGTATTCTCGAAGCTAAGGGCACTGCAATCGTTCACGTATTAGATGCCATTGGGCTAGCATCTTTCACTGTTGTGGGTGTAATTGTTGCGGTGGAAGAGCAATGCGAACCGTTGCTGCTGTGGGGACCAATTTTCAGCGCCATGACTGGTGCCGGTGGTGCCATTCTGCGTGACATCGTTCGCGCTGATTCCAGTCATCCCACGCTGCGGCATGAGCTTTATGCCGAAATCTCCATATTCTGGGGACTTGTGTTGTCGTGGTTCATTTTGATATATGCAGATGCGCAACGCGTCAACCTACTGCCTATAAATACTTGTGTGGTGATAACTGCAATGGGATGCCTATTAACACGCTTACTGGTGATTCAAAAGGGCGTCCAAGCGCCCTTATTTGTGGGAACAGAAAGAATCAGAAATCGTTTTTTGCGATAGACAGGAAAGCACGGCGCCAAAGCTTGACAACAGCCATTTCCGCGAGACTGCGTAAGTGATTTCTTTATACAATAGATCGCTCGCATCGATTGTTCACGACATA
>CAJXNF010000579.1 GCA_913056375.1 uncultured Pseudomonadota bacterium
CAACACAAGACAAAAATTCTTGTCAAGAGTACTTACGCTCGACAGACTCCTTCAAAGAATGCTGGTGGGCCTCAGACTCGGTAGCCAATGTCTTCTGATACAAGCGAAAGGTAATGTATCCATTCAAAAGTGACAAAGTAATGACCTGTCCTGTGTTGAGAGAGCTTTGAAGTTTATAGTGCCAGTCTGCAAATGGCAAAATGATTGAGATGGTCGCATCCAAATATGGTTGGAGACTGGCTCCGTTCCAGCTGTAGAGATGAGTAAATATCGAATACAACAAGCAAAAATGTGAGGCTCAACGCCATCCAAAAGTATCGTAAGTCAGAGGAAGTGATTACTATAAAACGATGCGACTCACATGAAGAATGAACAGAAAAAGAATACTGCGTGCAGAAGCACAGTCATTATCTCAAGAGCATTGATCATGCTGGTGCTAATGTCAGCAGAGTACGCAGAAACACGATGTGCAGGGTCGTGGCTACCTGCGAAGGAGTATCTGCTTGATCAACACTTATGCTGATTCCAGGGATGGGCGACTGCGCTTGTAAGGTTCCAATTTCGAATAAAAGAAAAGGAATCAGAATGCAGGCCCACCAGAAGTTTCGCTTCAATGGTGTCAAATTGAGGAGTTATCGAATTGGTTTCAGAGTCTTCAGCCTAGAGGTCAATTTTCCTGCAAAACCCTCCATGGTTGAACCCTCAAGGTCGACTGTTCTCACCGGGTAACCGGCATCAATGGGTGCATATACATTCGAACGAACGACTCGCGGATTAGTCCACTCGGCCACCCTTGATTCAGTTTCAGGAATTTCTTTGGTTTTGGTTACTTCCGTCTTCGTTCCCCAATCTTGGGCAAATTTCTTTCCAGTCTCAGGAATGACATGTTCTACTTCATTCAAATTTGCACGCTGGCGAGCTTTCTCTAGAGTCTTCAAAAAATCTAATCGTGCATGATCAATGTTTACCTGACCTCCATCGAGATCAAGGGCATTTAGATAAGTTTGGTCTCGCTCATTGTCTAGTTTCGCCAGCAAGCTAATACTTTGGGGGGTAACGCCACAAGCAAACAGTTGTTTCCGAATTTCTAATACGACTACTTTTTGCTTAGGGCCCAAGTGGAAGACAGAAACTTGCCGGGTGTTCACTTGGTTTTCCAACATCGGGAATTTTCCTGATAGGAATTTTCCATAGACCCAAGCCAACCCATAAATGAGAGCCAAAATTAAGAACAGCGCAATCAATAAGCCAATCAAGGTTGAAGACCAATCCTGATCCGGAATTGCTGATCCTAATTCCATTTCGGTTGCCACCTGTACAGGAATCTTATCCAACTCTACAATTTGTTCAGCAGGAGGGTCTGGAGTTGCTCTGCTAAAGGTCGATGGGAACGGGTCAGCCTGACGAACTCTTTCTCCGACTTCATCTGTAAGGGTTATTGATGGTGCAAGCGCATTTGTCTGGATATCGACTAGATTAAGAAACTGCAAATCCAGGAACATCCGGTTTCCCTCACGCCAGACTTCAGGATTACCCAAAGCCATTCGCGAGCTATTGAATAAAATATCCACTTGGACAAATTCAGCCATGGCCGGTTGTGAAACTAATACATTTCGAATCAAAGATTCGCTAGGTGGAGTCAACTCTTTCCCTAACCCATCGGCCATTTTCGTCCCTACCAAGCGAACTGAAAGGGCTCCTGGTTCAAAATTCACAATTGGCTCGTCTGGATAGGCTCCATCAAATTGAAGACTGATTTGTTCTGCTTGAGAAAGGGAAGCCAGTTTGATTTCTTGCAGGGTGTAGGGAGCTGCTTGCAGTTTGGGAAGGATAGTCAGAACGGAAAGAAGTATCCCGAATAAGATGGACCAGATTCGGAAACGTTTTGTGATTCTTTTATCAGAGTGCGGCAAAGCGATCATCCGGGCTAATAATGTCAGTAATTCGGACAGCAAACTTGTCATTTATTACGACAATTTCCCCACGAGCAACAAGCTTTTCATTCACTCGGATGTCAAGCGGTTCACCAATAGCGCTTTGTAGTTCAACAATTGAGCCTTGATCCAACTCCAGGAGATCCTCGATTCGAATCTGGGAACGACCGACCTCAACCTGAATGTTCAGTTGCACATC
>CAJXNF010000580.1 GCA_913056375.1 uncultured Pseudomonadota bacterium
CTCGGTATGCTGATACCGGAGGGATGAGTAACGATTATGAACGTTCAAACATGTGGCGTTACCGCGATTATGTCATTCGCTGCTTCAACAACGACAAGCCGTACAACGAGTTCATCAAGGAGCAGATAGCAGGAGATGAGCTTGCAAAGACGTCTGTTAGAAAGCGGCATATGGCAGCAGGCCTCGAAGGGAAGCAACTCTACGCAGCTGTCCGCAAAACCGAAACGGACGGGGAGTACACGGAGAGGGAAGCAGAGCTTCTTGTTGCGAGTGGGTTCCTTCGGCTTGGGCCGTGGGATAATGCCATGGTTGATGAGGATCAGGCACGTCAGATTTATCTAGACGATGTTGTGAATATCACAGGCCAGACATTTCTCTCACAAACCCTTCGCTGTTGTAAGTGTCATGATCATAAGTTTGATCCGATATCTTCTGGTGACTACTACAGCATGGTGTCCGCGTTGGCCGGTGTGGAGTTTGGGGAACGCAATGCCCCGCTGAACAAGCAAACGGTGGTTCGGGTGGCGAATCTGAACTCACAGATCGACACGCTAGTTTCTAGGATCAATGCAATTGAACAGCAGGGCCGCCAAAAGGCGCTGGAAAGTGATTCGCATGAAATTCAGGGAACGATAGGTCCTCAGCCACTTGCCGCCTGGAACTTCCAGATTGACCTCAGCGATCAGATCGGCGAGATGGATGTAACGCTACTGGGAGGTGCGAAACTCGGTACCGAAGGATTGGTGCTGGATGGAAAAAACGCTTTTGCCCGAACCAAGCGTCTTACAAAACCGCTGCTAGAAAAGACACTCGAGGCGTGGGTTCAAGTTGAAAACCTGAACCAGGCCGGTGGTGGCGTCATTTCTTTGCAAACTGCTGATCTCAAGACCGCTCACGACAGAGCACTTGATGTTTATGCAGCGACGATCAATAAGCCCATAGCGTCCAGGTCTGGTAAGTATCTGTTCGCTAAAGCGTGCGAGGATTTCCTCTCCTGGAAACAAGAGAGAGTTGACATCGGTGAGATTAGAGCAAGCTCATTAGATGGTTATTCCCAGCGTATTCATCAGCGAATTATTCCCTATTCAAATTTGGTTGGTGTTCGTAGTGTCAGTGATATTAAAAAAGAAAGTTTTGAGGGGTATCCGTCCCACTATCGCCAGGTAGCAACCAAAGGGAAATGGGGTACTGCAACCGCTGGTCTATCGGTTTCAACGATCAATTCTGACCTCTCCACTCTTAATGAGTTGATGTCGTGGATGGTGAAGAGAAATATTCTGGATGCCAACGATTTCCCTGTCGTCAACAAGCTCCGTAATCGTAAGGAATTCAAGGAGGATGCAAACCCTGCTTTTATGCCCGTGGAGTGGGTGGCCATAAAGGACTGCCTAAAAGAATTCGTTGCCATTAAGGATGGTGATGATGAAGTAAGTAAGTGGAGGCGCAGATGGATCTTCAATTACATATTTTTTATGTATCACTTTGGTGGTAGATCTCACGAAGCAATGGGGTTAACCCTTGGTGATGTCAGCACTCGCAAGATGCCTGATGGCAAATTGAAGGGCATCGTGCAAATCAGTCCTAGAACTAAAACTGGTAAGCGCACTGTCGTTATGAATGGTCACTGGGTAAATTCTGTTAAGTCCCATTTGAATAAGGGAATTAATCTGCGTAATCAAGCAATCGCTGAACATAATGCCATCGTTGATAGTGGGGAGATAGCAAATTATCGTTGGCGATTCCAGGGCAAAATACCCTTGCTGGATAAGACTAATAAGGACACTCCTCTGTTCTTGAATCCCTTGTTCCATACTATGAATAAGGAGGACAAGAGAAATCTGAAAAGGTTTGAGTCTGATGGCAATTTAGATGACGTTCGCTGGGAAGTGTCTACCTACTCTGTAGAACACATTCGTACGAAATATCAGTCAATCGTTGAGGAGGCGTTGACTGTTCACTACAAGGGTGAAGAGAAACCAACTGATTTCAAGAAATTTACCCTTCATTCATTGCGGTCAACACACATCACTCATCAGCTTCTAGATGGTGTCAGGATTCGTGTGATAGCAGACAACGTAGGTAATTCTGAATCTGAAATTGAAAGCACCTACTACCGTTTGAATAACCTTC
>CAJXNF010000581.1 GCA_913056375.1 uncultured Pseudomonadota bacterium
GCCATGCCACTGATATTTACATGGGTTCCACGATTTTCTTGATTAGGAAATAATAGTTTAACGCTCCTTGCCCACTCTTGCTGCTCTGGATCAGCCATCATTGCTCCAAAATAATAGCTATTCCCTAGAGAGATATCACACTGACCCTCATAGATCGCTTTCACTTGTGACCGATCATTACCTTGAGGTCTACGTGCCAAATTCTCTTTCACACCCTTCAGCCACAATCTGGCTTCCTCTTCTCCATGATGAGCAATCATTGAAGCGATCAAATCAATATTATAATCGTGCTTTCCACTTCTTGAGCAGATCCGACGATTCCATTTTGAGGAAGTGAGTTCCTCGTAGGTTATGTCGTTTTCTTGAACTCTCTCCTTGGATGCATAGATAAGCCGAGCCCGAATTGTCAGTCCAAACCAGTTTCCATCAGGATCCCTGAATGTGAAGGGGACCGCTTCTTCTACAACTGAGTCCTGAAGTGATTGAGTCAATCCTAATTCTTGGGCTTCGATCAATCGTGTTGAATTGGAGGTGAGAAGCAGATCAGCAGGAGAATTTCTCCCCTCCATCTGTATTTTTTGGATCAAGCCTTTGGAAGCAAAGATTGTGTTAACTTTGATCCCTGTCAGTTCTGTGAACTTTGCAAAGAGAGGTTCTACCAGAAACGATTGTCTGTAGGAATAAACATTGACCTCGGCAGAGGCGATTACAGGTGTGAAAGCGAAAAGAGTGAAGGACCAAATTATAATAAATTTCATTAGAAACTAGCCGAAGAATTTTCAGATGAGTGAAAAGCTTGGTTTACAATAACAAGTGAGATCAGCATGATCAGTAGAAGTTATCCAAATAAATAAACAAATGCAAATAAATTTTATTAGTACATACTAAAATTTCCTTTTCGTTCAACCAGCTTCTAGGCATTCGATCTTTCTTGTTTTTTTTCGCCCTAAGTGTATAAATTTTCTTGGACCTGCTGGATATCCAGCCATTTAAACAGAGTACTTCTCAATGAGTAGTTTTCTGACCACGCAGATTGCAAGAGCCCTCACGCCGTTTCAATCGTCCACCCCGCTGAATCGTCCCCTAAAACGCATCAGTTCCTGTGGAGTATGAGCTTCTGCTCGAGGGTTTAGAATAATCTGTTTTGGGGTGGTGTGTCTGGAGTTACTAGGCAAAGCCAAGTAGCGTTTCCCAACTCGTTTCGGTGACTTTACTATGTGAGGGCTTACCGTACGGGAAAGGCAACACAGACCGGGTTCCGATTGCTACAATCCATAGTGTTTGAACGTAGTCGGCAAGGGGCAGGTGGACTCGGCATCTCGTGAGGGATGCTTCATGTTGTGGGATTCAGGCCTGGAGTTTCGCAACAAATGGACGCAACAGGTCGTCTTTCGAGAGAAATAAACGTGAATATATACGTGGGAAATCTGGCTTATAGTGTCACCGAAGAACAATTGCGAGATGCTTTTGGGCAATTTGGTGAAGTAGACAAAGTCTCAATTATCATGGATCGCATGACCGGCCGTTCCAAAGGATTTGGTTTCGTGGAAATGCAGGAAGATTCTGAGGCCGAAGCTGCTATTCGGGGACTTAACGAGCAACCCATCAATGGACGCGCTGTCAGGGTAAACGAGGCTCGACCTCGTGAAGAGCGCCCAAGACGTCCAGCGCCACCGCGCTGAAACTCGCGGCTTGGAAGCCGCATCGCGATCCCCCTTTTACAGTGTATCGTCAAACTTTTGAAGATACACTGTCTCTTACTCCTGCCGATCTACCTCCTCCCAGTGAATTGTGAAGAAAAATGCTGTCCTCGTCAGGGATGTTATATTTACTTGGCCGACGTCAACGACCGCAATTCTAAAAATTGAAAATCTTAATATTCCTGAAAACAGCAAAACTCTGATTCAAGGTCCGAGTGGCTCTGGAAAAACAACACTAGCCAGATGTGTGACAAAACTTATTTCGAGCGATGATGGTGAAATAAACTTCAATGGAAAAAATTTGAATCGGATGAGTAAGAAAGAGTTGAATCTAATAAGAAGAGAGATTCAATTTATTTTTCAAGATCCTTATGCGTCCCTAAATCCAAGGATGCCTGTAAATTACCTAGTGACAGAACCTCTTCATAT
>CAJXNF010000582.1 GCA_913056375.1 uncultured Pseudomonadota bacterium
ATCTATCCTCATATTCTTGCGGCTGGTGATGTTGCGGGACCATACCAATTCACACACACAGCAGGGCACCAAGCCTGGTATGTAGCAGTCAATGCCCTTTTTGGTAAATTCAAGAAATTCAAGGTGGATTATCGGGTAATCCCCTGGGCAACCTTCTGTGATCCAGAGGTGGCGCGAGTGGGACTGAATGAACTGGAAGCCCAAGAAAAAGGAATTGCTTATGAAGTCACCCACTATGGAATTGATGACCTGGATCGAGCGATTGCCGATGGCTCTGCCAAGGGAATGGTCAAGGTGCTAACAGTTCCCGGCAAAGACAAAATTCTTGGAGTGACACTTGTTGGTGAGCATGCAGGAGACTTGATCAGCGAGTTTGTGCTGGCTATGAAACATGGATTGGGATTGAATAAAATCCTAGGAACCATCCATATCTATCCCACTCTTGCAGAGGCCAACAAGTATGCTGCTGGCGAGTGGCGTCGGGCCCATGTGAATCCAAAACTTCTCAGTTGGTTAGATCGTTTTCATGCGTGGGGGCGTGGATGATTGATGCAGCGCTGCAGCCTTTACAACAGCGTTTTCTCCAATCTCCTGCACAGGTTCTTGCCCAATGGGGAGTAAAGGCTGATCAGATCACCTTGTTTGGCTTCCTGTTGGGAGTGATGGTGGTTCCAGCATTGGCTTTCCAAGCCTATCCTTTGGCTTTGCTTTTTCTACTCCTGAATCGTCTGGCAGATGGTTTGGATGGAGCAGTCGCTCGGATCAAGGAACCGACCGACCGGGGTGCGTTTCTGGACATCAGCTGTGATTTTGTCTTCTATGCTTTGTTTCCTTTGGGCTTTGCGCTAGCTGATCCTGTGAATGCCCTTCCAGCGGCAGTGTTGATTAGTTCTTTTGTCAGCACAGGCTCTTCTTTCCTGGCCTATGCGGTCATCGCTGCGAAACGAGGTGAAACTGCAACGGCTTTTCCCAAAAAAGGGCTGTATTATCTGGGTGGTTTGACAGAGGGGTTTGAGACGATCATTCTCTTTGTCAGCATGTGCCTCTTCCCCATGTTCTTTCCTCAATTAGCCTACTTCTTTGCGGTCGCCTGCGCGATCACAGCCCTTTCTCGCTGGTATCTTGGTTGGGTAGCTTTTTCTAAATCTTAGAGATTGAAATCAAAGCTCAGTAGTGGTTCAGCAGCAAATTTTTCAGAGATCCTATTGCTGAAGCTTTGCCATTTGGCTTCATTAGATTTGCGCAGTGAGTGAGTAACTTCTGCATCTCATTTCATTTGGTGATCTTTAAAGGAGAATTTTGACTTTATTCCCTGGGAGGATACTTTAGCTGAAATTCATGACCGAAAATCCATCCAGAATCCCAGGTGATTTTGAGCAAAGAATCCCAGGCGGACATACTCCCCAAAAAACCAAGACCTCGAAATCCAGAAGCCACAACCAAGGACATCTTAATCGCGGCTCGAGATGAATTTGTAGAGCATGGCCTCAACGGGGCCCGCATTGATCGGATTGCGAAGCGCGCCAACGCCAATAAACGGCTCATCTATCATTACATTGGCAATAAGGAAGAGCTGTATTCTCGCGTGTTGCTTGATGCCTACCGGGATATTCGAGCTGGAGAAGCGCAATTGGATCTCAGGCGTTTTCAGCCAGATGAAGCGATGTCCAGACTAGTGGGCTTTACCTTTGATCATTTTCAATCCAATCCCTGGTTTCTCAGGCTCTTGGCCGTAGAAAATATCCAGAGGGCTCGGTTTGTAAAAAAGATGGCTGAATTGCCCGGTCTGCATTCACCCATTGTCGGAATCATGCAGGAAATCCTCAACAAGGGGGTCAAATTGGGAATGTTCCGCAAAGATGTAGATCCTGTCCAACTCTATATTTCGATCGCAGGGCTTTCCTATTTTTACTTCTCCAACATCCACACGCTCTCAATTATTTTCGACAAGCCCCTCAGTTCCGTACAGATGCTTTCTGAACGTCGGGCACATGCCATCGAAGCGATCCTTGCCTTCCTCCATCATCCTTCCCAAAACCACTAAATAACCAAAAAGTTACTTTTAGGCTTGATGCCCTTTGGAGAATGGGCTACCAAAGACCCGTTTTTACGGATAGGTTGTTGGCCA
>CAJXNF010000583.1 GCA_913056375.1 uncultured Pseudomonadota bacterium
ATCCCTTCCGTGTGATCAAGCAGCAGTTCGGCTTTCAAAAGACTCGACTGCGGGGCTTGGCCAAGAACCGCTGCAAGGTCAACGTGCTGGCAGCGCTGTCTAACTTGTACCAGGCTCGACGGCAGTTACTCGCGTCAGTGTGACTAGGGGCTTGGTGTGTCTGCACACCTCAGTTTGGGCTCAAAACCAGACCAGAGTGGCTGAATATGAGGGCAAGGGTCATCAAAAAGCAAGTACGGATGAAAGTTACGGCTAAACCCGCTTTACCTCCTCACTGCCAGCGCCCAAGACCCTTTTGTCCAGAGATTCCCTAGTGGACGCGTGACATGGGCATGACAACCATATGCCTATGTCGCGTTTTCACTATTCTATTAAGAACAAAAAATTCAAGAAAAATTTTAGGGAGATTGTGGATTCGGCTCGGTCAGTGGGTCCATGCTTGAGAAGTCCGAGCAATCAATGTTTCGGATTTCCTGAAAAACCCTTTCTATCCGGGAGTTCTCATCATGGATCTTACGCAGGAACAAATGGTACATCTGCTTTTTATTCTTCGACAAGATGGCGTCTCAGCTTTTGCTGATTCTCTTAAGGAATATGGCATTATTGTCGACATTGAAAAGATTGATGATGCACTTTCAGACATCGAAGAAGTTTTAGGCTTTTTGGCAAGTGAGGCTTACGGACCTGCGCCGACTGAGGAACTTCAAGCAGAGGCAATTCGTCTGCTGATTGAAGTCTTTGCTCCAGGTAGAGAACTCATTATTGAACCTGTTGTAAACATCCCTGAAGGAGAAGAAGTTGGATTGCACGGAACAATTGCTACTGCTGTCCTGATTAATAATGGAGCATTAGTTGATGATGGCGGTAGGTTTGGCAATAACCTGTTTGCCGGAATCCTTGGCAACAATGGTGAGATCGCTTTTGATAAAGGTAAGGACTCTATCGTTTCCATCGGTGGTGGTCTTGTCAATACAGGCGAAGTCAGCACTGGTTCCAATTCCGATTTGGTCAGTGGTAGTAGCTCAGGGGCTTCATTTGTCGATGGCATTTTGAATGAAGGGGTAATTGATACAGGTGTTGGCAATGATAGGGTGGTTGGAAATGCTTTGAGCGTACTCTTTGAGGCAGACGGCATTGAAAATAGAGGGCCGTCTGCATTGATTAGAACAAGAAGAGGTGATGACTTTGTTTTTGGTGAAGCAGCTGCTAACGATGAAGCTATTGGTATCGAGAATGAAAGTGGTGCCGTTATTTCAACAGGCGTAGGAAATGATGTCATTTTTGGCGAAGCCAATAGTCTGACCGGTTTGGTTGATGGCGGCACAATGGTCGGTATCTTTAATTTTGATGGATCCACTATCAATGCTGGTCGTGATGATGATATTGTTAACGGTTTTGCATTTGCATTCGATTCTGGTGTAGGTGGTGATGTTGCTGGAATCGTTAATGAGAACTCAGCCATTGTTTTAGGATCTGGTGACGATTTTCTATTTGGTGAAGGGTTTACAAAGGGCGACCAAGCTACTATTTCTGGCATCAGTAGCAGGGGTTGCAATGAAGAACATGCTGTTCTTGACCTTGGATGTGGTGATGACTGGGTTTTGGGTTTTGCTGAAGAAGGATTCGGTGCTGAAGGAGGTTCTGTAAGAGGTATCGAGCTGATTAATTCAAAGATTGTTTCTTACGACGGAAACAACTTGATCGACGGTGGAGCCGAGGGTGGCATTTTCAACTCAGGTATTTTCATTGATTCATCAAGTGTTATTAAGCTTGGAACTGGTAATGATGAAATTTTTGGTTCCGCTTTTGGTGGAGAAAGTAATCAGGCAATCACGAACTTTGGAAGAATAAGTACAGGACGTGGTGACGATATCGTCGATGCCACTTTTGGTGGCTTCGGTGGAGATGGCTTAACCAGACTCGGCTTGGGTAACGACACACTGGTTGGATTTGGTAGTGGTTTCTTTAATGCGGGAGGAGGTGTCGAAATAGGTGTGCAGCAGGATCGTTTGCTTCTTCGAAATGGTGTTTATACGATCAACACAACGAGTGATCAAAATGGATATTTCGATCTGACTCGTGATGGGATTACCATGAAGATACAAGGCTTTGAATTAGTGGGGT
>CAJXNF010000584.1 GCA_913056375.1 uncultured Pseudomonadota bacterium
AGTGTCGTGTTTGTGTGGCGGGTAGCTTGACCATGAGCCGTTGGGGGGGATCACCTCAACGACCAATAGGCTATCCGCAGGTTCCGTCTGAGGTAGGATGTTGCAGACGTGCCTTGTGTTAGTGCCTTGTCCACGTGTCTCACGGCCCATGGATTCTGGGGGAATCAAGCGTGCTGCATGGTCACCAAATCCTGGAGCACGACACACTGCGAGTTCTAGATTTGTGGTTGCCGTTACTGTGAAAGTATCAGAGTGAGGTACATAGACAGCGTGAGGGGCCTTGTCCTCAAAAACGCTCATCCTGTCTCCCAGGTCTTTCCAATCTTCCTGGTTAGTTTTGATGTCAGCCCGTCCTGTCACAAGTACCAAGCAGACCTCCTGGTTTCCTGTGTCTTGCTGTAATGATTGGCCGGTTTGCAGATGATAGACATCAAAGCCAACGTGTTTCCATTGGGCACGTTCTGGCGTGATGCTTTGAACTAGTCCGGTGTTATCAGGTTCCTGATGGCGACTGAGTAGAGTTGACATATTCCTCTAATGCATTGCGGTGGTTTGGATGTACCAATTCATTTACTTAAGTTCTCGTTATGACGCAGGCGCAGCTTCTTCCCACATCCTGAGAACAGTTTTGTAATTCTTTTCGATAATGGAAGGGATCTCCTCAGAGGTCAAGGAGCCATTGATGTAGCTTTCCCAAGGTCCCCAGAAGATGGAACGGCCTATGGCAAATCCACAGGTGTGGGGAGTGGATCGCAAGGTCTTGAACCAGCTTGGGAAAGTTTCCAGCGGAGCGTTTTTCCCAAGAACAATCACACCAGCCTCGGTGTCATGCCGATCCAGGGCATTCGTGACTTTCTGCCACTCTGATTCATCATCAAGGGCCATCACCTTCCACCAAAAAGGTGTGATCTGAGCTTCATAAACCTCTTCAATCGCGGCTGCGAGCGCTGCTCCATCCTGGGAGAGATTTGTAGGAAGTATCAGCTCTAGCATCAGGCGTCGATCCAGCAATTGACAGATCGTTTCCAGTCTTTTCAATTGGACGAGTTGGCGCTGTTTTTCATTGGCATCAAGAGCAGGATGGAAGTGCCAAAGAACCTTGACGAACCATTCAGATGGGCGCCCAAGCAGGTGCTCGTGGAGTTCTTCCCCGCATAGCCACTCTACGGGAAAAGAGCCTGCTTGCTCAATCGGAGCTCCCACTGAATACGACGCGTAGGCTGAATCCTGTAAAATATCTGCTCCATATTGTGGATCAACCAGCAGCGCAAGAGGTAGTGCTGTTTCCTCCGCAGCCACTTTCTTGAATCCCTCGAACACCAATCTTTTGAATTCAGTAATTTTGCTGATTGGCTGATTGTGCTGCTTACAGGAATCCTCAAATTGGGTGCGATGATCAAAAGCCAGCACTTGTAATGGAAAATTTCTCGGTTTTCCGAGGATTGTTCGCTGATGAAGACGTAACAGGTGTGGGTTGGTTAGAATGTTTGGATCTGCATCAAAATTTTCTATCAAGTACTGTAGTTCTTCAGAAGACGCCATCGAAGGAGCACAACCATGGCGGGTGACAGTCAGTGCTCCGTTGGCGTTGCCCCAAAGTGCACAGGTTTCCAAGGATTCTCCTCGTAACCATCCGCGTAAAAATCCAGAGGCAAAGGCATCTCCTGCTCCCAGAACATTCAGCACCTTGATGGGAAATGGTCTGGCTGTTCGACTTTGCTGACTACCAGGTTCAAAGACTTCACAGCCCTTTTCTCCACGCTTCAGCACTACGGTAGCCCGTGAAGAGTCACGGATTACTTGAAGGGCTTCTGCCAGGGTCTCAGAGCCGCCAGCGATCATTACTTCTTCTTCAGTCCCGATGATCAGATCCAAATCCTTAATCAACGGCTGCAATTCTCTCGTGACAGCTTCTGATGCAACAAAACGTGATTCGCCGTCACCAGCTGCGGTCAAACCCCATAGAACAGGTCGATAGTCGATATCGAGGACAACAGCACAGCCTTGCTCCTTAGCAGTCTTGATGGCAGCTAGAGTTGCTTCTTTCATGGACGGACTGGAAAGCCCTGTGCCTGTGAAGAGCAGTGCCTTGCATTTTTTCAGGAAGGCAGGATCAGCA
>CAJXNF010000585.1 GCA_913056375.1 uncultured Pseudomonadota bacterium
ACTCCTTACCTGAATCAAAATTGGGAATTAGCGATTGAGGGATTCAAAGACTGCGAAGAGCTTTTACCAGAGGATGCGTCAATTGAAATGCACTTAAAGAGAGCGCAGAGCTATCAAGAAACACCCCCAGCTGAAGATTGGGATGGGGTGCACCGCTACTTCAGCAAATAGCAAAGATGGATTTGAGCAAGTTTGATCCTGAAGCGGTAAAGCTTTTTCTTGAAGAAGCTACGGACATGCAGGATCAGATTGAAGAGAGCTTACTCACCTTGGAAGGTGATCCCTCGAATCAGGATGCAGTGAACAATGCCTTTCGTGGTTTCCATACGATCAAGGGGGGCGCAGGCATGATTGGTTTTGAGGAGTTACAGAAATACACTCATGAAGTAGAGTTTCTGTTATCAGATGTTCGTGGTGGCTCGCGCAATGTTACAGAGGAACTCATCAGTGCCCTGCTCAGCTCAATTGACTGCCTGAGAGGTTTTTGTTCTGAATTAGAAGGTGAGGGGGATTTCGATCATACACTTGCCGAAGCTAGTTTGGCCCAAATCCGTATTCTGTCTGGTGAATCCAACAACCTGGAGGAGGCCCCACAACAAGAATCAATCACCCAACCAGAACCCGCTCCCGAAGAATCAGTCAGCACATCGGCTCCCAAGGACACCAGATCTAGATACCTAATCCGGCTTAAATTCTCGGAGGATATTTTGGAAAATGGTGGGGATCCTATTTTTTTGCTAAAGGATTTTCATGAGCAAGGGGAGTGTTACGTAACTCCTCATTGCCACTCAATCCCTGATTTCGAATTTCTTGATCCGACAAAGCTGCATCTGCATTGGAGTTTGGTTCTTTCGACAGCCAAAACAATGGAAGATCTGGAGGACCTCCTCATGTTTTTCATGGATGAGGAAGGAGTGGAGATAAAATTGATTCAAGGGCCACCGGAAGAAACGCAGATCAAGCAAGACATCAACGCTGGAATTCTTGAAGCAACGACCGAACAACCCAGACAGGCAGCTGTCCAGCAGTCTTCAACAGTTAAATCCTCAAAAAAAGAAGAGCCAAAGCCTCCGACCGTTTCACAGAAATCAGAAACCAAAGTACCTAAAACCAGCTCCCCAAAGAAGAAAGATGAGTCAGGGGGATCAATTCATGTTTCTAACAAGAAGCTGGATAAATTGATGAATCTGGTAGGTGAGACAGTCATCAACCAAGCAAGATTAAAAGAATTTGGACAAGAGCTTCGTTTAGCAGATCGAAGAATGGGTGATCTCTATCAACAGATTGTCTATGACTCAGATATTGTTGTCCGGGAGCTTCAAGATCAGGTGATGAACATTCGCATGGTACCGATCAAGGGCACTTTTTTACCGTTGCAAAGAATTGTTCGGGATTACTGTGTGAGTTCAGGAAAAAAGATCAAATTACAGATTTCTGGGGGTGAGACGGAACTGGATAAAAATGTTTCAGAAAAGCTTGGTGGTCCACTGAAGCATCTTGTCCGTAACGCAATGGATCATGGGATCGAATCGATTGAAAAAAGATTAGAAACTGGCAAGGAGGAGGAAGGGACGATCTACTTGCGAGCTTTTCATGGGGAAGGCCATGTCTTTATTGAAGTTCAAGATGACGGTGGAGGAATAAATTCAGAGGTGATTCTTAAGAAAGCTCTAAACAAAGGCCTCATTGATGAGAAAGCAGACTTGGACGAACAGGAAATTTTTCGACTGCTATTCCATGCTGGTTTCTCTACTGCTGAAAACGTCTCGGACATCTCCGGCAGAGGAGTGGGGATGGATGTTGTTCGTCAGGAGATTGAATCATTGAGAGGTTCAATTTTCATCAATAGTGAAGTTGGGAAGGGCTCAACTTTTCAAATCAAACTTCCGCTGACGTTGGCAATTATTGAGGGGATGCTAGTCCAAGTACACAATCAGATTTTTACGATCCCGCTCCTTTCAGTTCTGGAATCGATTCGACCAACTGCTGATCAATTCAGGACGATGCAGAAACAGGGTGAAGTGATTGAGATCCGCGGTGAATATCTGCCTGTTTTGAACCTTGGTAAAGCCTTCAATTTGGAAAGTGAACGAAAAAAAACAAACGAAGAAAAGTTGGT
>CAJXNF010000586.1 GCA_913056375.1 uncultured Pseudomonadota bacterium
TGGTTTCAGCTTTTGGTTCCGCCTTTGCCTGGGATCCGTATAGTTTTTCGTTTTTTCGATTTATCGGAGGATTGGGCGTAGGCGCCTCGACTGTTGCTGCTCCAACCTATATTTCAGAAATATCTATCGGAGGGGTATCCGCAAAAACCCATTGATTCGTCTGTTAATCGTATGCAACAAACTCTGATGCCCAAATCTTTCATTAGGGATTATGATGGAAAAAGTCTTTCATCAACTATTTTGATTCAAAGTCTCACTCACGAAATTTTCGTTCATGTAGGTTTTTCTTTCCCATTCCTCAAACTGTTCTACCGTAAAGCTACCATCAAGAAAACCACCTCGAAACCGTTCCCATGAGCTGACATTCATTACCCAATAACACTCAGGACAAATGGGGTCTTCGACGTTCATTCCAGCTCGGACATGTTCCTCTAGATCTGCGTCTTTTACTTTGATGGGTTTCTTATTGCAATCAGTACAGTAAGCAGGCCGCATGAAGAAAGCAGGGCCAAATCGCTCCCTGAAATACTTCTTCGAAGACCTAAGCTTTAGGGGTCTAATGAACAATATATCCAGAATTCCCATGATTGTCCCAGAGTGTACCCTTTCTCTATGTATCCCTAAAGTAGTGTAGGTTTTCTACTTCAAATCGCAACGGCCCCCATTCGCTCAGGGGTAATCGCATGGGTACCCATTGAGTCGATTTTACTCTGGTCCCCAGGGAGTGACCTGTCGGGTCAAACCTAGGCGATGAGTGAAGAGGAATCTAAGGTTGAGTAAACCATCTCCCCAAGTATTGATCTCAGCCTCTCCAACTCTTGGCCGGTAAGGAACACTGACTTCTGCGGTATTCTTCTTGCCAATGTAACGGCGAGCACGAATTTTGAATTCTTGAGAAAGCGGCATTCCATCATGGCGAGGTCGAACTCTCTCGTCCTCGAAAATTGACTTGCGGAATACCCACATTCCGCTCTGAGAATCATGCACTCCATACCAATAGAGGATCTTCGCAGTGGTAGATAATACCCAATTTCCAAAGCCATGTAATCCGGGCATAGCGCCTTCTTCGGCTCTTCGAAGCCTATCACAGGTAATCCATTGCAAATCCTCTTGCATTAGTTTACGAACTAAATCTGGAACTTCTTCTCCAGGATAGGTACAATCTGCATCCATTGTGACAATCACATCACCGGGTGCCATGGCAAATCCTGTTTTGTATGCGCGACCGTATCCCTTGCGGGGCTCGAGATAGACGCTAGCACCTTCTTCTTCCGCTAACTCTCTGGTTTTGTCAGTGGAGTTGCCATCGACAATCAGGAAGTCTAGCTTCTCACACCAACCATCGTTAGGAACAGAGCGAATCGTATCTACGATGGCCGCTTCTTCGTTACGAGTTGGGATTACTACAGTAACATGAACGGGGAGTGCTTCAGACATCCAAATCAAATCTAGCGACCTAACCGACCGCTATGAATCATACTGGCGCTAGGGCTACTGGAAATCATCTAAAATAAGGCATAATTTTGAGAAATCTCCACCGACATGAAGGCCATTCGTTTGAAATGAGCAGCCCTTGAGCGGTAGTTGGTCGAGATGGGTCTGCACATCGCTATGCTGTCGGCAGAATACCCACCTAGATGGGGTGGTATGGGTTCAACAGTTTACCACCTTTCAGCCGCACTAGTCGAGCTCGGACATCGAATAACGGTGATTACACGAGACGGTGGTGGAAAAGCCCTTGAACAGCAAGGAGTGAATATTCGGGAAGTCAAATGGCTATATGCTCCAATGGCATTTACTAAATCGTACGGCAAGCATGCACTTGCAGATCTAAAGAAATTGCATTCACAAGATCCAGTTGACGTGGTTCATTTGCATTGTCCAATGATTTCTTGGACAGAATCACAATTCAAGGAATGCAAACAAAATATTGCTCCTATCGTATCGTCACTTCATGGTTCATGGCTTGGCGAAAGAGATGGTTTGCGTACCGCAGCCGAGCAGAAAGAAGCCGCTGTATGGGCAAATCCAAACGACCTAGCAATTCTGCTGACTGCTGGTCATTACGCCAAATACGAGCGAGCTGCAGTTAACGGTTCAGATGTCTGTGTGGCAA
>CAJXNF010000587.1 GCA_913056375.1 uncultured Pseudomonadota bacterium
AAGCCAATTCCATAGGGCAATCGGATATCTTCTTCAGCAAGAGTTCTTAGGACTTCCAAGCCAGCCATCACGCCAAAAGCACCGTCAAATCGACCGCCATGGATCTGGGTGTCTAGGTGGCTTCCTGTCAGGATCATTGGGGATCCTGGTTGCAGCCCATGACGAACGAAAAACATGTTACCCACTTCATCAAAGTGGTAATCTTCAACAAGAGGAGTTGCCCACGATCTGAGCAAATCTCGACCTAGCCGATCTTCTTCACTGACTGCCACCCTGGAAACCCCACCTTCTGGAGTTGCCCCAATTTTTGCCATTTCCATCAAGCTATCCCAGAGACGGGTCCCATTGATTTTGAGCATTCTATTCTAGTCCAGAAGTGGGGAAAGTAAGTAAAGGTGTGCGAGTTCAGAAGCAGTACGAATTGCATCAAGATGCGTCCGTTCATGACCATGACTTCCATCCAATCCAATCGCAATCAGAGCAGTTCGAACGTCAAATCCTGCTTCCACTGCAGCAGCGAGGTCAGACCGATAGTGTTTGAATAGATCTCGCTGATGAGAAAGTTGGTTCTCTTTGCAAAGTCGGTCCAGATGTAAGACCAGTCTTCGATCAAATGGCCCCGTCTTGTCCCCCATCGCCAGGGTTACACCAAACTCCCTGGAATGCTGAGTTCCAGCCTGAACTCCATTGTCAATTGTTACCAGTTCCCAGACGTCTGAGGAAAGGACAGCAGATCCTCCATCTCCAATTTCTTCGCGCACTGTCAGAATCAAATACGTGGTACAAGGAAGTTGATGACCCGTCTCGTGAAGCAACCTTAGTGCGTTCAATAGGGCAGCCACACCTGCTTTGTCATCCAAATGCCTTGAGAAGATGAACCCATTTTCTAAAACTTCGGTTCCTGTATCAATAGAAACGAAATCACCTGGTTGAACACCCAGCTTTTCCAATTCCTGAAAACTATTACAGTACTCATCGATTCGTAGCTCTACTTGTTCCCAGTTGACGGGTTGCTGATCGACTTTTTCATTATAGGCATGGCCTGAAGCCAAGAGTGGTAAGATCGTCCCTCGATATTCATGTTCATCTGTGTGGAGGGTCACTCTGGCACCTTCTGCGAAGCGGCTTGACCAAGTTCCAACAGGAGCCAGCGCACATCGGCCATTCTCTTTGAGATGCCGCACCATCGCTCCAAGCGTATCTAGGTGAGCAGTCAAAGCCCGTGCTCGACTGGAGTCTTTACCCGGTAGCTTGAGCTTGATTGCCCCTCGACGTGTGAGTTCGGGTTTATAGCCCCACGATTCAAGTAGTTCCCGCGTCCAGCTAACAATTTGCTCTGTTCGTCCGCTCGGACTGGGGATACTGGTCAGACTTCTGAGGGTCTCAACGAGGAAAGTATTTGAATTCTTCACGCCGCCTCACTTAGTGGATAGTGGCAAGCACACTCATGTCCTCTCATAGAGCCTGAAACTTCTTTCAATGTTGGAGCTTGTGAACATTGCTGATTAGCTTTGGGGCAGCGATTACGGAACGCACAGCCTTGAGAATTTTCCAAAATCGCCATCTCCTCGCTTTTCAATTCCAAAGATTTTCCAGGCACGGGAACACTTTTGATCAGCAAATCGGTGTAGGGATGTCTGCGATGCTCAAAAAGCTGGCGGGTTGGACCACTTTCAACAATCGAACCGGCGTACATGACCAAGACATTTGGACAAAGCTGTTCCACGACGGCCAAATCATGACTGATGAAAACGTAGGTAACTCCCAACTCCTTACGCATCTCTTCCAGCAACAGGAGAATTTGTGCTTGAACAGAAACATCCAACGCAGAAACTGGTTCATCGAGCAACAAGAGTCTTGGGTTGTGTGAACTAGGATCCAATGGACAGTGGTAATGGGCACAACAACCAAGCCCACCTGGTTCACAAAAACACAACCAATAGGATAGCATTGCAACATGGCTCTTGAAAAAGTGTGTGTGTTGCAAGTGCAAGTGCCAAAATTGGCATGCAAAATTAAATGTGATCTGAAGCAATTTTTTTGCTCAAAATACTCACTAGATCAGATTCTTACCGAAGACAACACCTAGCACACGTGGTCAAATCGCCAG
>CAJXNF010000588.1 GCA_913056375.1 uncultured Pseudomonadota bacterium
CACCCTATCTGGGGCAACGCCAATCTGGTGGGACAGGTGTTAATCTACGTTGGCCTATTTGGTAGCTGGGCTTTCTTTGCCCCACAAACTGCGATCAGTTATGTGCCTGGACCTTCCATACCACCACCCGTCTATCAAACCTTTGAGCAAGTCGAGCGGTTCGTTCCCGAAAATGGTGCCATCTACACGTGGTGGGATTACGGCTATGCGATCACGGACAAAACGGAACGCGCGGTTTTCAATGATGGAGGGGCTCAACTGGGTCCGACCACCTATTTCATGGCCCGCTCTTTCATCAGCAGTGAGCAGGAGGAAATGCGTCGAATTATTGGCTTCCTCGCTTCCCAGGGAGCGGCTGGAATCAACCGCTTCAACAAGAGCAAGGACTCTCTGCTGCGTGAGGTTTATTCGGGTAAGTACAAGCCGCGTGAGCCAATCTATGTTTTCTACACCTACGACATGATCGGTAAGTACTCTGCGCTCTTTTCAATTGGTTCCTGGAATTTTGATACCCTCAAGAACAGCGTCAAGGGATACCAACGACTGCAATGTTCGAAGTTGGAAAACCAAGTGCTGACCTGTCAGGGAGTCACTGTCGATTTGAAGGAAGGGCTGGTCAATGGGCAGATCCCACTGCGCAGGCTGGTTCAGTCTATCCAAGGAAGAGAGACCAAGATCCAAGAATTGAAATCAGAAGGTCTGAGTCTCCAGCTAATGATGCCCAATGAGCGGCAATTCAGTGAGATTTATCTGATGGAAGAAGCGGTCTGGGCTTCCAACTTTAACCAGATGTACCTACTTGGCAATTATGATAAGGAAGTTTTTGAAGAAGTTTTCCACGCCTTTCCAATTGCACGTCTATACCGCCTGAAAGATTTGGATCCGCTGGAATAGGGAAGTGTTAAAGACGATCGACTCCTTTACAAGGATTGAAGATCAGTTGAAACTTTGTAAATTTTGATCACACTCCCTGTTTAATTCAGAAGCAAATAACGAAAAGATCTGGGCTATATGCCATCCATTTGTTGAAGAGAAATTCATGCTCTACGAAAAAGATTTTTTAGCTTGGACCCAACAACAGAGCGAGTTGATACGCCAAGGGCGTTGGCAGGAAGTTGATCTGGATCACCTGATTGAGGAATTGGAAGACATGGGCAAGAGCAATCACCGAGAATTGGAGAGTCGGTTAGTTGTTCTGCTGGCCCACCTGCTGAAGTGGGAATTTCAACTCAATCAACTCCAAGACCAATGGCGGGAATTCGATGGAAGAAGTTGGCGAAAAACCATTATTGAGCAGCGTGTTCAGATTGAGCGGTTGCTGGAGGATTGCCCCAGCCTCAGTTCTCATTTCGAAACCATTTTCCAACAGGCTTACTCTACAGCACTAAAGTTGGCTTGCAAGGAAACCCAACTGGACTCGTTACTCTTCCCTTCTGAATGTCCCTATTCCCCCAAGCAACTGCTAAACGAAGATTTCATGCCTGAATCTCGCTGATTTCTCAATTAGATTGGTTGTTTCTAGTTCTTGTCCTGGCTGCACAGACAAAGCACTCAGTATCAAAGCTGATTGTTTTGCAGTTCCAAAGTCATTGGATTCAGAATTATGTATTTGTGCCAAATCCTTCTCCATTACCTTCTTATTCATAATTTTCCGGAGCACTTGGAGCTATAGATTCTATGTCTTAGAGAGTTTTCTAAATGCCTGTGGAGAATCTATTACCGAGAGGCAAACGATCACCTTGTGCGCATTTCTAACCAAAGATTTCACTTTTTTTTAAGGGCATCCCAATGAGATCTTTGGGAGAAAGTTGAGGATTTAGATGCGGCCAGTCAATTTGTAAATCTGGATCATTCCAAAGGAGCGTCCGTTCATGTTCTGGAAACCAGTAATCTGTAGTCTTGTAGAGGAATTCTGCGGTCTCACTAAGAACCAGAAACCCATGGGCAAAGCCCGGAGGAATCCAAAGTTGGTGATGATTCACAGAATTCAGTAGTGCGGAGGTATGCTGGCCAAATGAAGAGGATGAACGTCTAAGATCTACTACCACGTCAAAGACCTCGCCCCTTGTCACTCTGATAAGCTTTCCTTGAGGATGCCTGAT
>CAJXNF010000589.1 GCA_913056375.1 uncultured Pseudomonadota bacterium
TTAATCCCTTGTATCGGATTTTGTCTCCCATCCGCCACACTTTAATGCTGGGCGAGCTGCAGTGGGTGGTTGGCTTATCTCTGCTTTTTATCAATATTTTTGGCCTCTGGCTTTCTATTCATTTGCTGAACCGTGACCGACGGAATATTCCTTTTTGGGTTTGATGCGTCTCGTCAATTTGCTCCCATGGTTGCCTGGACATTCTGGATTTGGAAGTTATGTCCAGCGTGTTTTGCCAGGTCTTGAGGGTTGGCGATTGCAGCTTGGTGACGATGGAAATGCTGAGATAGTTTCAGACAGGAAATGGTTGCCTCAATCGCCTCCTTGGGCACCTCGTCGGAGGATGCGACTGCTTCAGCGCTACAGCTTGGTACAGCATGGCGTCAATCTTCCGGACGTACTGAAGCAGAACAGCATGAGTTGTGATCAGATCGAGGTTATTTATTCTCCATTTTTTGATTCACTCTTGTGTTGGCCAAATGTTCCGCAGCTCATCACGTGCCATGACCTCACCCCTTTGGTTGCATCGAACAGTCGCAAAGCATGGTTGCGATACCGCTTCTGGCAGCCGCAACATTGCAGGGTTGCCACGCGTTTGATTGCGATTAGTCGTTATGTAGCTGATCAACTGGTCGATTTTGGCGTGAACAGTAGTGCTATTGAGGTCATCCCCAATGGCATTACGATTAAGCGTCCACGTGTGCCTTCACCAGTCAGTGCAGATCTCCTAGCGTTAGCTCGCCATGACTTTAATAAAAATCTACCGGCTATGTTCAGGGGCATCGCCAAACTTCAGGAGATGTCTCCGCGCTGGACAGGAGTCCTCCGAATTGTTGGCAGATCAGGACGGCAGACGGCTCTGGTGAAGCGCTTACAACGCGATTTGCCTAATCCAAAGCAGGTGCAATTGATTGACACCATGTCTCAACAGGATCTTTTGACTTGCATGCGTTCGTCCTTAGCTTTGGTCTCAGCCAGTATTGAAGAAGGTTTTGATTACCCTATTCTTGAAGCAAAGGCTGAAGGAATTCCCACAATTGTGAGTGATATCTCTGTCCATCGAGAATTTCATGACGGCTCATCTTTATTTTTCTCAACTGCCGATGATGGAACAGGATTAGCCGAAAATGTGCATCGTCTTCTATTTGATCCTTGTCTTTGGAATCAGTTGTCGCGCAGTGGATTGGTGCTGGCAGAACGTTTGTCTGTTGAAACTCAGCAATCGGCCATACGTAGTCAGCTCGCAATTTTGGCGCAATGAAACATCGGATTGGCCAATCCGTCTGTTGTTTCTCATGAGGTGATCAGTTCGCAGATTGATTTTTGAAAAGCCTTGTCGATTAAAGTTTGGTAACGGCGGTATCGCTGAATACGATCGGCCCGCATCTGGTTGAGTTTATTTTTTTGGCTCTGTTCGGAAAGTACAGAGAATTCGTGATTATGTTTGAGAGCAATCAAGCGCATGGCACTTGCCCAGTCGCTTGTGATGAGTGTGGAACATAGCAGCACATGATCCGCGAAGTCATTCATGGCTTGGATTTCACGGTGCGATCCAAGCGGACTAGCAATCGTGCTGAGCCCAAGACAAGCAGCATCAAGAACCGGAATTCCAAATCCCTCCACCAGAGAGGGGCTGAGTAGAGCAAGAGCGTTTAGGTAGAGCTGTCGTTTGGTGGCCTCGTCAACGTAACCCGTAAAAACTACACTCTTATGTTTTTGAACTGTAGATTCGATTAATTTGCTGTATGGATCATTCTGTAATTTACCAGTAATGCAAAAATGAATATTTTTGTGCTTCAAGCCTGACTCCATAAATGCCTTGAGAGCAAACAGTAGATTTTTGTGAGGAACTATCGATGAATTGAATAGAAAATAACTGCACGGTTCAAGGGAATACAGCTTTTGATCATTAGAAAGTATTTGGATCTTCTCTATGCGGGCTTCCCAGTCGAGACAATCTCCTGGGAAATGAAGCGAAGGAGATTGGCTCACGACGCATTCAGAGTTGGTCTTTTTGCTCGGATCATCGGAAAAGCATTGTTCATAGTTTTGCCTTGCATCCTCTGATACGAAGATCCTTTTTGCATGGCCTGCCGCTTGC
>CAJXNF010000590.1 GCA_913056375.1 uncultured Pseudomonadota bacterium
TGGACTCGAAGTGCTGCGCATCATCAACGAACCCACCGCGGCATCCCTTGCTTACGGTTTGGATAAAAAATCGGATGAGAAAATTGCCGTCTATGATTTGGGCGGAGGCACTTTTGATATCTCCGTTCTCGAGATCGGAGATGGGGTGTTTGAGGTTAAGGCCACCAATGGTGATACCCATCTTGGTGGTGACGATTGGGATAATGCGATCATGGATTGGATTCTGGATACTTTCAAATCAGACTCCGGAATCGACCTGCGTAGCCAGTCAGACGCCCTGCAGCGCATCAAAGAAGAGGCTGAAAAAGCTAAAATTGCGCTCTCTAGTTCTCAGGAATACGAAATCAATCTTCCCTTTGTCACGGCAGATGCCACAGGCCCCAAGCACATCAGCCTAAAGCTCACTCGTTCCAAGCTGGAGCAACTTTGTGATCAGCTTTTCCAGCGCACCATTCAGCCTACCAAGGATTGTCTGGATGATGCCGAACTCAGCCTCAACGAAATTAATGAGTTAGTTCTAGTTGGTGGCATGACGCGCATGCCCAAGGTGGTCGAAACAGCTCACAGTCTGGTCAACAAAAAGCCCAATCAAGGGGTCAATCCAGATGAGGTCGTAGCTATAGGAGCAGCCATTCAGGGCGGGGTTCTGAAAGGCGACGTCAAGGACGTGTTACTCCTTGATGTGACACCTCTCTCACTCGGCATTGAAACACTGGGAGGGGTTTTCACCAGACTGATCGAAAGAAACACAACCATCCCGACGCGGAAGTCAGAGATTTTCTCCACCGCGGCTGACATCCAGCCCGGTGTGGAAGTCCATGTGCTTCAAGGAGAGCGTCAGTTTGCCAAGGATAACAAATCTGTCGGTCGATTCCAGTTGACCGATATCCCCCCGGCGCCACGCGGGACACCTCAGATCGAGGTCACCTTCGATATTGATACCAATGGTATTCTCAACGTAAGCGCCAAAGACCTTGGCACTGGTAAGGAACAGAAAATCAC
Source organism: uncultured Pseudomonadota bacterium (assembly GCA_913056375.1). GTDB lineage: Bacteria > SAR324 > SAR324 > SAR324 > NAC60-12 > JCVI-SCAAA005. The sequence continues at coordinate 1,003 of CAJXNF010000590.1, forward strand.
CATCACAGCCAGCAGTGGGCTATCGGAGGAAGAGGTCGAAAAAATGAAGGCAGATGCGGAAGCCAATGCCGATGAGGATCGCAAGCGCCGCGAATCAGTGGAGGCTCGCAATCAGGCTGACAACACTCTTTACCAGTCCGAAAAATTCCTTAAAGAAAACGGAGACAAGCTCCCTGAGGATCAAAAGAAAGATCTTGAAAGTGCTACAACAAAGCTCCAGGAAGCTCTCAAATCTGAGGATCCCGAACAGATCAAAGAGGCCAATGAATCCTTGACTCAAATCTGGCAGAAAGTGAGCACTGAGCTCTACCAAAACGCAGCCGCACAAGGTGAGCAAGGTAAGCCGCAGGGAGAGGATGCGGCTCAAGGGGAATCAGCAGCATCCTCCAAGGATAGCAAAGATGATGACACCATCATCGATGCTGAAGTGGTCGATGAGAAGAAGGACTGATCTAGCAACTGTTTTTTAAAATGGTGCCAGGCGAGTGTCTGGGACCAATACTCAAACCAACACAAAAACATCATCATATTATGGCACTAAAAGTAAAACCCCTCGGCGACCGCGTATTGGTGGAAGCCGTGGAAGAGCAGGAAGTGAAACAGGGTGGAATTATCATCCCTGACTCAGCAAAGGAAAAACCCTCGGAAGCCAAAGTGGTTGCCCTGGGCACCGGCAAAAGCGATGAGGACGGCAAGAAGGTAGCCTTCGAAGTGAAGGTTGGTGATGTGGTCCTGGTCAGCAAGTATGGTGGAACCGAAATCAAGGTCGACGGCAAGGAATACAAGATTCTCAATGCGGACGATATTTTGGCCGTCTTGGCTTAAGGCATCGAGTTCCAAAGATTGTCCAACATTTTAAAACAATAGAAGAAATAACGATATGGCAGCAAAACAACTCGAATTCGACGAAAGTGCACGTCATGCACTTCTGGCAGGTGTCTCGAAACTTGCCAGAGCAGTAAAAGCAACCTTGGGGCCCAAGGGCCGCAATGTAGTTCTCGACAAAAAGTTCGGCTCACCCACTGTGACCAAGGACGGTGTAACCGTTGCAAAGGAGATTGAACTCGAAGATGCTTACGAAAAC
>CAJXNF010000591.1 GCA_913056375.1 uncultured Pseudomonadota bacterium
AGCTTGCCTTGTGCATAGTTCATCATCCTTTGCACTTGCAAGCATGTTCGTTTCGTTTAACTAAAACATCAAATTGAATGATTAACGCGTTTGAGTTGTTCATCATAGAATTATCTTTCGCGCTGGTAATATTAAAAATTAGTATTTATGCTTTTCGGAATCTTTACGAACTCCCCGGCGAATTAAGCGGTCGCTTCAGGAAACGTGAGACTCTTGCAAACCACCCCCTCCTCGCAGACGGCATCGAGCTCGAGGGTTCTGAGGGTGCTGCTTGGCTGAGGGCCCAGCGGTAATCCATCAAGGAAGTGGGCTTTCCTCGATAGGCCTGCGATAACAACTGCTGACGAACTTGAAGGGGCGTGCGCATCAGGCTTCATGGTCGTCTTACACCAGATTGGCCTACAAGATGCACATCACGCCAGAGTTGGCTGCTCGTAAGCACATGAAGCTAGCCAAGGATTTGTAACGAACCGATCACCTTGTCTCACGTGTGCCAGACAGGACGCATTGCGTCGTCTATTCATTGATATAGACGCGTATCAGAAATGAGGGCAACAAAAATTACATCAGCTCCACATGGTTTCGAGTACTACCGTGTCTGCGATTCATCCGGCGTCTGTCGTGTGGTCAGGGGTCGCTGGGCCGCACAACACATGTCCAGCCAGGCTCATGAACCCCATCCTGACAAAACGATGATCAAACAAATGGAATGGGATTAGAATGAGTCAGCTATAGTTCTAGAAATAAAAACTCCATCAAGGTATCATCTATTTTGGATAATGATCAAGAAACTCCTTGCTTCATTTTCTCTATCTAATTTCGACTGTGAATAAATTAAGCCAGCCTTTACGTGCGGCAAACATGGGTTGACTTAGCTACATCGACTCTATAGCGAGGTTCATTGCAGTATGACTTGGAATGGTGGGGCGGTAGTCACTGTTGCTTGGCTGGGTATCTGCCTCACTCCAGCTGTCACAGCAAGAGAGCAGCCATCATCAATCGAGCATTCCAATGCTGATCACCAGGGACAGAGCCTCGAAGCCAATTGGGCTAATTTCTGGGACCACCATCTTGGTGAATGGAATGGTCGTTGGACACGATATTCCCCTTCGGGATCTGTGTTGGAAACCTTTGCCAGTAGTCGGAAATTCAGCTCTGATCCAGAACATCAACAAATCACGCAAGAAAATCGTTATCGGTTTCTAACCAAGAATGCGACTCAAAAAAAAATGGATTTATACCAAACAAGAGCACAACACAATCAATGGTTTTGCTCATCATGCAAGCGCGAAAATGCGAGGCTTTGCATTCAATAATGGTGCAGCAGCATGGTTGATCCCCAAACTTGAAAAGGATGAATTTGCCTACTTTGAATTATTTCTAAAGTGAGGAGATGTTTGGCATAGTGTTGGAATTGTCTATAATCAAAATGGACAACTAATGAGAACAGCTAGTATTCGTGAATTTCGCGGAGCCTCTATCGCCTCTCCATGGTCTTCAAACATACAACAGGTCAACAAATGGAGCCCAAATGGTGATTGGGTTGGTGCACAGCAAAAGGTCAATGGCAACTTGAAATATTCATTGATTCCTGCTGTTCAATGGTCATGGGGCACCTTAGAAGAATCACTCCATTATTTGCCGGATAATATTATCTTGAAATGCCCTGACAATATCTCAATAGGGCAGTCATTCGAGATAGAAGTTGTTTGGCAAAGTTCGCCAACAACCATTCAAATTATAAATTCTAACTACAATAAAAATGCTGAATTAACAGGTATATATCATTCAATGTTGAGACCAAAATCAAGCCTGGAATAAATCGAAGATTAAAAGCCAAACGTGACTAAGGCGTCGGAGGCTTCCGGAGCAATGATCTCCGCAAGAGCTTGACTGGTCTTGGTGTCCGGGTGAATAGTATCAACAAAACTGGGATTTTCCAGCTTTTGCCATGCTTCCGATCCATCGACTACGAAAACATTGTCTTCATCCGCAAAATACTTATTCACTTTCTTGTGAACTTTCTTTCTAGCGCGATCAATAATGTCAAGCGCCCGGTTCCTTATCTCCTTATCAAAGG
>CAJXNF010000592.1 GCA_913056375.1 uncultured Pseudomonadota bacterium
AGGCTTTGTTGGATACAGCAAGTAGGAATAGGTTGCACAACCTACAAGATCTAATATCATCTGTTGGTTAATAAACTGACAGATGAGTTACGTCATCGCTACCTGGAAGAATGGTAAACCTCAAGGTATCAAACCTTGTATGGAAACCAACAGCTTTCAGCTGATCGATCTAGATTCAACATCTGCCCTTGGGCGGATTTATTCCCATCCTCACCGTGCTGGTGCGCAACAAATCCTGAACTGGATCAACAAAAATGACGAATATCTCGCAGGTCAAGAACTCAGCATTTGCGTTGAAGCCCGATTCAGAAAATGAAACGTGGCTAATTTTTGACATCGAAACTGATGGTCTTTACGATGAAGTCACTCTTACTCACTGTGTCGTTATCTATGACATTAAGAGAGGGCAGACTTTTACTTACGGGCCTGATGCTGTTGATAGGGCTCTTGCTCATTTGGCAAGTGCCGATATTCTCATTGGTCACAATGTAATCTTTTACGATATCCCCGTACTCGAAAAGCTTTACAACTTCCAGCATTCTGCACGGATTCTTGACACACTCATCTGCACACGACTCATCTGGCCCGCAGAGGTCTTATATGACCTCGACACAGAACAATATCCGGAGGTTCCACCTAAGTTGCGTGGATCCGCTTCACTTAAGGCCTGGGGATGGAGACTGGCCGATCATAAGATCGACTTCAAAGACTTCTCCGAATTTTCTGAGGAGATGTTGGCGTACTGCATCCAGGACGTTGAAGTCACTAAGAAGCTTTGGCTACACATCGGGAAGCAAAACTACCCGGGATCGTCGCTTAAACTTGAACATGAATTTGCTTATGCAATTAACAAACAAATTAGAGCAGGCGTTCCTTTTGATATTGATGCAGCTCTTGATCTCGTGGATGTTCTTAGAGCAAAACAAAAAGCTATCGAAGAACATTTAGAAGAGATCTTCCCGCCCATCAAACACAGCGAATGGTTCACGCCAAAAGTAAACAATGCCAAACGAGGTTATGTTGCAGGACAACCATTCGAAAAGATCCGATATGAGAAATTCAATCCTGGATCGCGTCAGCAAATTGTTGATCGACTTACACGAAAGTACGGATGGAAACCAGAAAAGAAAACTGAAAAAGGAAATCCAATCCTTAATGACGAAGTGTTGGAACGACTCCCATACCCCGAAGCAAAACCCCTAGCCGAATACATGTTGATCAAGAAACGTCTTGGTCAAATCGCAGATGGAAGTAATGCCTGGCTCAAGTTGGTTGACAATCAAACCAGCAGGATGCACGGCAATGTAATTACCAATGGCTGTATCACGGGGCGAGCGGCCCATAAATCTCCCAACCTCGGGCAAGTTCCCGCTGGTTATTCACCTTACGGTCATGAATGTCGCAGCTTATTTCATCCACCTGATGGTTGGGATTTAATCGGTATTGATGCCAAAGCACTAGAGCTACGTTGCTTAGCTGGGTACTTAGCATTGTGGGATGACGGAGAGTACGCAGCACTGGTTGTGAATCCAGAAGTAGACATTCACACCTACAACCAGGAGCAGTTCGGTGTTGAAACCAGGGACATCAGCAAGCGTCTTCTGTACGGGATGTTGTACGGCTGTGGTGCAATTAAGGCGGGGACAATCATTGACCCAAATGAAAAGAACCCCGACAAGCTTGCAACCATGGGTAAGGCAGCCATCAACGGCTTCATGACTGGTGTCCCTGCGCTTAAAAAGTTAAAGAATCAGATTGAAGAAACGATTGGAATTCGTGGGTATTTGATTGGTCTTGATCGTCGTCCTCTGGTTTGCAGGTCTGCATTCAAAGGACTGAACGTCTTGCTTCAATCAGCTGGTGCAATCCTGATGAAACAGGTTGTCATCAACACCCACAAGAACATCGAAGGCCGCTTGGGTTTACCCCACGGACACCAATGGGAACAGATGCTGATGATCCACGATGAAATTCAGTTGGCTTGCTCGCCGCAGCACACAGAAAAAATTCGTGAAGAAGCCATGAAAGCATTCCCAGAAGCTCAAGAATTTTTTGGATTCAGATGTAAGATTGAGG
>CAJXNF010000593.1 GCA_913056375.1 uncultured Pseudomonadota bacterium
CACTGAATCGTCTTGAGCGCCAGACAAAATGCGGATCTGAGCTAAACTTGCTGCAGCGATTCCATGGTCAAATTGATCCTCGCCTTCCAGTTCTGAACAATACCCACGCAGACAATCAATTGAGCTGAGAAGTGCAGTAATCAATTCTTCTGTGACATTGCGGCTACCACCTCGAACGTCCGATAACAGGAACTCCACTTCATGAGTATATTTCTGCAGTTCTTCAAAGCCGATCATGCCCGCGCCACCTTTTATCGTGTGAAATCCACGAAAGGCATTGTTAACGGCGTCTTGATTTGTAGGATCTGCTTCTAAAGTTAGTAAGCTTTCTTCAATCTGGTCCTGCATGTCTGTAGCTTCTTCAAGAAAAAGCTTTACCGCTTCTGGATCAAATTTGCTCAGGTCCATCTTTGTTATTTGCTGAAGTAGCGGTGAACCCCATCCCAATCTTCTGCGGGAGGAGATTGCTGAAATTCTTGGGCCCTGGTTAGGTACATCTCAATGGAAGCATCTTCTGGCAAAAGTGACTCACATTCCTTGAATCCTTCAATCGCTTCCTCCCAATTTCGCTTCAAGTACGGGTTCAGTGCCTCTTCAAATAGACCCGCTGCCTTTAATTTGTTTTCGTAATTTTTGTCTGAGTGTTCGTTGAACACCTCAAATATTCGTACAGGTTCCTTCTTTCCTTTGACTGTTATCCGATCTAAGAAACGCCAGTTAAATTCTTCAAGATGACTGATCAGGTTTTTTGAGTCTTCCGACACCAACATCGGAAGACGATAATTTTTGGTTAGCCCCTCAAGGCGTGACGCAAGGTTTACTGCATCACCCAAGACTGTCGAATCCATTCTGGAGTCTGAACCAAGAGTACCAATCACAACGGGCCCACTATGCACCCCGATACCAATATTTGTTGGCGGATAGTTCTGCTTTGCCCTTAATTTATTGAAACGAACCAAGCTCGCCTGCATTTCAATGCCTGAACGAACGGCATCTCGAGCTTCAATCGCATCTGGTTTCCCAGGTTGATCAAATAGCGCCATGATGGCGTCTCCAATAAACTTGTCCACAAAGCCATGATTCAAATGGATGGGTTCTGACATAAACTGGAGAAAGGTATTGAGGAACTGCATCAGTTCCGCCGGCTCCATTGATTCAGAAATATCTGTGAATGACCGAATGTCAGAAAACAGTATTGTGATGACGTCACTCTCTGCATGACCAAGAGTGATGTTTTCAATACCAGTCTTGGCGATGCGGTCAAGGAATTCGCGGGGAACAAATTTCTCAAAAATCCTGGTTAATTCAGCAACAGCTGAGATCTCTGCGAGCTCAACTTTAGTCTTCTTTAATTCTTCAAATTGAAGTTTCTGTTCTTTAAGTGATTGATCCAACTCACTGTTAAGCCTCAATGTTTCCTTTTCTGCCATCCTCACACGCAGCAGAGATTTAACACGGGCCTGTAATTCCGATGGATTAAATGGCTTCCCCAAGTAATCATCCGCTTGTAATTCTGTCAGTCCTTTTACCAGTTCTTCGATTTCTCCATGAGTTGTCAGAAACAATACTGGGATGTGGCCCCACTGAGGATCAGCTTTGAAGATCCGAATAAACTCATCCCCATTCATCCTCGGCATGTTGCGATCAAGCAACACCAAATCCGGTAGCTTTTCCTTAGTAGATGCTGCCACAACATCCAGAGCCTCCTTCCCATCCGCTGCTTCAGAGATGTCGTAGTCATGATCTGGCTCAGCCTCCAAAATTTTACGGACCTGAAAGCGTATGGTTTTGGAGTCATCGACCATCAGAATTTTGGCGTTCATTCCTTATTCTCTTTTGCCAGCCAACCAACTCCGCACCAGTTAAGTATCTCTTCTAATTGCTCATTGAAGAGAATCTTTAGCTCTCGATCTTTACTTTGCATGAACTCCCTCATTGCAATTAGGAGTTGAATCCCCGCAGTATCAATCATGGGAGATTTACTCAGATCAATTGTTAAACTTTCTGGAGGTTCAGGAGTTTTTGTCAGAATTTCCTTCAGTTGGTTGACGTTGTTT
>CAJXNF010000594.1 GCA_913056375.1 uncultured Pseudomonadota bacterium
GTCTGTAGCTGCTTCTTTCGCGTTGTCACTCGTCGCCGCGGACGTTGCGTCACAAGCTGCAGAGCTTGATGTCGATGCTGTTTCGGGTTATTCGGCCATTCTCGATTTAGAGCAGGCCAAACAGTTGCTTGATCAAGCAACGAGTGTCAATCAATTCAACGATGTGCATCCATCAGATTGGGCTTATCAGGCGTTAGTGCGTTTGGTCCGATCCTACGGATGTGTTGCAGGTTACCCAAGTGGGTTGTTCCGAGGCACCGTTGCGATAACGCGCTTTGAAGCAGCTGCTTTGTTGTCTTCCTGTCTCGACCGTGTGACTGAGGTGACTGATGAGTTGGAGAAACTGCTCAATGAATTTGAGTCTGAGCTTGACTATGTGACCGGAAGCATTATGTTGCTTGAAAATCGTGTTGGAGTGCTTCAGGCAAATCAGTTTTCAACAACAACAAAGCTTCAAGGCAAAGCTACTTTCACGACTGGTGCAACACAGGCTTATGGGACGCGTGACGGCTCCAAATATATTTGGGATTACGATAAAAAGCACAAAATAGTTAAAATTGATGGCAGGGATTCTCCACTTGGTTCGACTGTAAACAGTCGCTCATGGCAGAAGACGCGACAGGCATGGCGCGCTGTTCATAATTCTGATGGCTCTTTTAAGGAGAAGAATGGCAAGCGTGGCACTGAGATTATTAAGGGCACTGACCTGGAAAAGCATTACAAAGACATTCGGTCCCGTAAATTTAGGGATCATAAGAGCTGGAAGCCTGACGGCTCGGGTGGAGGTGTGCGTGCATACAACAGTCAATTTGGGGCGGCAACATTCAATTATGAGCAAAAGTTAAACTTCAAGACGTCCTTTACTGGAAAGGATCTTTTGTATACCAGCCTGGTCTCAGGTAACTTTTGTGATAACGCTTTTGCTGGCGACGGCGTGAGTCTTGCGCAGCTGAGCACTTCTAAGTGCACGGAGAATAATGTTGAATTGGATCGCTTGTATTATAAATTTTTTGTGAATGATGATGAGCTGATCGATCACTCTTTCGCCTTTGTTGTTGGTCCAATGGCGCGTAATACTGAAGCTTTGGGCTTATGGCCTTCGGCGTATAGCAGGGGTAGTGCAAAGATTCTCGATTGGACCGGTCTCGCTGGCGTTCCCAGTGTTTACAACAAAGCGACTGGTGCGATGGTGGGGGCTATTTACAGGCAAAAAGTAGAGGACAAGGGTGATCCTTCCTTTGCTTTTGCTTTGAGTTATGTTGCCGAAAATGGCAATGAAAGTGATGCGGCATTGGGTGGGATTTTTTCGGAGAATTCCAAGGGTAATTTGCTTGCCCAGGCTGCCTGGGGAGGCGACGAGTATGGCGTTGCTTTTGGCTACCGCTATGGACAATGTGGTACCTCACTGAGGGTGGGTACGAATTTTCTTTCAGGCAATAATTTTAACAATGAATGTGATTATGATGTTTGGAACTGGACTGAAAAGGATCTCAATCAGGGTGATTTTGTTGCTGAAAGAAGTGGTCGTGAAAGCCACAGCTTTGCTCTTAATGGCTACTGGGTTCCTATTGAATCAGGATGGGTTCCCTCTGTTTCGCTCGGCTATTCAAGAAGCGAAATTACTGGAAAAGGATTTTTTGAGTATTCTCCAGTGGCAAGTCAGTCTTGGTTTGTTGGATTGAAGTGGGATGACATCTTTGACTTTGGCAACGACCTGGGTATTGCGTTCGGACAGCCAAGCTTTGCGACTGAGTTGGAGGGTGGATACTCTCCAGACGACTCAGGATATTTGCTTGAGTTGTACGCTTCCTTCCAGGTGACAGATAATATTCAGGTCACTCCTTCTGCCTTTTGGCTATCGAAGCCCATGGGCCGTGCCACTGCCAACCTCAGAGGAAATCAAGACATCAATGGAGGCTCAGAGTTTGGTGTTTTTGGCGGTGTGATTCAGTCTGTCTTTAAGTTCTAACTACTAGGACTGCCGGATTCTGGCTGCCGAACCTTTCACTCCGTCTGCACCGGATGCCCCCCGTCTGGGGGGCTTTTTTCATGGCTCG
>CAJXNF010000595.1 GCA_913056375.1 uncultured Pseudomonadota bacterium
GCACAAGTGTGCTTTCTTGAAACATCACTCCGATGTCATTTCTCGGAGAATGGACAGGGGTCTGATTCAAAAAAATTTTCCCTGAAGAGGGTTTTTCCAGACCAGCCAACATCATTAATAGTGTGGATTTTCCGCAACCGGAGGGGCCAAGCAGTGAGACAAACTCGCCTTCTTGGATGTCCAGGTCAGCAGGGCCAAAAGCGACAAGGGGTCCATCATCTGTCGTAAAGACTTTGGAAACTCCCTGAATCTGAATCACCGTAGTCAAGAGAATCTTTTGGAAAACATGGGAGGCCTAGATGCCTCCCATGATGGTTAAGAAAAATTAGGGGATGAACTGATTGGTGTAGAATGCCGAGGATGGATTACTGGTTTGCAGATCATTGAACTCTTTCATCAGCGAGATCATGTCTTCCCAGTCTGAAGCTACGTGATAGCCCAGTTTCCGGCTTGTATTTCCCTTTGAATAAAGGATTCCGAGGGTTACATCCAAGACCGATCGTGCTTGGGCAACACCTGCCTCTTCTGCCATGGTACCACCAACAATATCTGCCATGGACTTGACTGCCATGTCGGGATTTTTCTCAGTTTCCTTGTATGCAATCACAGAGGCACGAACAAAGCGCTCGACCAATCCAGGGTTGTTTTTCAAGGTATCTTGATGCGTGGAAATGCAGTATCCAACCTGATTCACACCAAAATCAGAATAGGCAAAGGCAACAGGATCATCCCCACCATTGGCTTTGATTTCTGCTGGCTTGTCATCTAACCCACCGAGGATAGCGATTGCTCCACCAGAACCTTGGAGATAGCTTGAAACCAAGGCACCATCGGGCACATTGGTCAAATTGACATCACTAACTGACATGCCGTTGTTTTGCAGAACTAGCGGAAAGAAGGTGTTCACTCCTGCATTGGCGGTCGTCAGAATTTTCTTTCCTTTTAGATCCTGAACAGTTTTCACTCCACTATCGGGTCTCACGAGAATTGCCTCTGTTCCTGTTGCGTCAATTACTGCGACAGAAACAATGGGAGCCCCCTTGGCTGCCAGATTCACCATCGCTGCACATGATCCGTAAGCAAAATGGCTATCTTTGTTGGCTACAAGTCGGTGTGCAGAGGATGAACCGTTGCCAGAGCGAATATCGAGATCAATCCCGGCTGCTTTGTAAAGTCCCTTATCCTTGCCATAGGCAAAACCTGCATGGGAACCATAATACATCCAGTTTAGTCGCAATCGAACCTCATCAGCCGCCTGCACAGTCGCTACAGTTGACAGTAGGACTAAGCTCAAGATAGAGATGATTTTCTTCATTTGAACTCCTCGATGGAAGCGGAGAAATTCCGCGGTATTGATAAAGGGGAGAAAAGCCAAACCTGAGCCCCGCCAACAAACATGCTACGGAGCTTACGAACCAGAAGTAAGAGTTCGCTTGTATGTTGTATACATCATACAAGATTTAAGTCTACCATTTTATTGAGTGACAATAATTTTTTTTGCAGAAGCTTTTGGTGGCCAATGGCTGACGAGTTGGAGAGGGCTTGGATTTGCTAAAAACGACGAATGTTCAGGCTGGCTTGGGGTGTTCGTAGAGACCGAGTGTGATGGCCTGTAGTTTAAGTAGGGAACTGACGTGCTTGAGAGCAGGGGCTTTGATACCTAAGTGATCAGCGAGTTCAAGGACGACCGTCAACAAAGGATCAATTTCTAGTGGGCGACCGGCCTCAATATCTTGGCGAGTAGATGGTTTGTGACCAATAATGCTGGTTGCCCCGTTGATTCTCTTATCAATGGAAACATTGAATCGGGCTCCTACTGCTTCACCGATTCTTTGGACTTCGGTCATAATTTCACGGACCAAGGCAGCAGACCCTGAATCATTTCCAATCTGGTCAAGAGTCGCACCCGTGAGGGCCGATACTGGATTGAATGAACAATTTCCCCAAAGTTTGATCCAGATTTCATCACGAATTTTTGTTTTTTGTGGTGCTTTCAGACCACCAGAGATCATCAGGGAAGAAAGGTGCTTCACTCGATCTGAAGGTTCTGAG
>CAJXNF010000596.1 GCA_913056375.1 uncultured Pseudomonadota bacterium
ATCACTTGTGCTGGAGGCACCGCAGCCATTGACCTTGCGGTCAGCATCCTGATGAACCACCTTGGTGAGACTCAAGCTCGAAAGGGACTATCTCATATGATGGTGGATCAGCATCGCGAAAATCTTCACACACCAAGACACCCTTACGATGAGTTGGATTATTGCAAGGACCCAAGAATCAGGGATGCCATTGAATTGATGAAGAAAAACCTCACCTTCCCATTTTGTGTTAAAGATCTAGCCTCACAACTTGGCTGCAGCCAAAGGCAACTGGAACGGGCATTTCAAAAACATGCCCAGATTTCACCAGCAAAGTTTTGGAGGGAGCTTCGAATCAAGAGGGCTCGTTGGTACTTATTAAATACCAATTTAAACATCACTCGGATTGCCTTCGACTGTGGCTTTTCAGACTGTGCTCATTTTACGAATCTTTTCACTCAGGTTTATGGCGAGTCTCCTAGTCGATTCCGCTCCGTTCGGTTGCAGGCATCTCAATCAACTCTCTAAAGATCTCAGTCACAACAGACATTTTTAAAATCTCAAAAAATATTGATGAAATTCATTTATTCGGATTCACATAAACTCCACTTCCCTCAAGCAGAGTATCATCGTGGAGAGATGGTCACCCCTTTTGAAAAACCTGAAAGGATCAATCTGATCACAGCTCGTCTAGATGAGGTTGGTTTTACTGGTATCCAATGTGATGAGTTATGGAATTCAGAACCTGTTCTGAAGGTTCACTCCGCAGATTATCTGCAGTTTCTTGAGACTGCTTGGCAAGAGTGGCTAGCTGCTGGTTTCGACGGCGATCTGATGGCGGGAAACTTCCCTGTTCGCAGGATGCAGCAACGGTGTCCAAAGCATATCGATGGCAAGGCTGGTTTTTACAGCTCTGGAAATGACACTTCGATCAACGCAGGAACTTGGGAAGCTGCCCAGGCTTCCTGTATGGCAGCTCAGCAAGCACAAAAAGTCGTTGCGAACGGAGATGCAGCTTGCTTGGCGTTGTGCAGACCACCCGGTCATCATGCAGGTAAAGATCTTTTCGGAGGGTATTGTTTCCTGAACAACGCTGCCGTCGTAGCCCAAATGTTTCTTGATCAAGGTGCTAAGAAAGTTGCCATCATCGACATAGATTTTCATCATGGGAATGGGACGCAGGATATCTTTTATGAGCGAGGGGACGTTCTCTTTGCCTCATTGCATGGGCAGCCAGAGGATTCATTCCCTTACTATTCAGGATATGCGGATGAAACTGGGGAGGGAGATGGGGCTGGTTGTAATTTCAATTTTCCAATGCCTCCAGGAACCAGATATGAAACTTGGGCTGAGGCTCTGAACGAGGCAATCTTTCTCATTCAAAATTTCAGCGCAGAGGCATTGATCGTGTCTCTGGGAGTAGACACCTACAAAGAAGATCCAATCAGTTTTTTTGGTTTGGAAAAAGAAGACTATCTCCAGTGTGGAAAGCAGCTGTCTCAACTGACTCTACCGACAGTCTTTGTTTTGGAAGGAGGCTACGCGCTCGAAACGGTGGGTCAGAATGTAGCGAATGTATTGATTGGCTTTGAAGGCGGTTAATCCGATTTACTGTATTTATGAATTAATTTAATGAAATAAGGCCCAACAACTATTGCTGGGCCTGACTATTTCAAGCTACTTTTTTGCAGAAATACCAATCTGTACATTCGTAGCCTTCATTAACTCTAGCCTCTGCAGCCTCTGTAGTTGCTGGCGGAGGGACAATCACCTTATCCCCTGGCTGCCAACCTTCTGGGGTGGCCACCTTATTTGCGTCAGAAGTCTGCAGAGCAGTCACTAGCCTGAATATTTCATCAATGGATCTTCCATTACTCATCGGGTAATAAACCATCGCCCTCATGATTCCTTGGGGATCTATGATAAATGTTGCGCGTACCGCTGAGGTGTCTGCTGCCCCGGGGTGAATCATTCCATACGCTCTCGCAATATCCATTTTCAAATCCGCAATGATTGGAAATGGGATCTCTACCCCAAATTTTTCCTTGATGTTACGAAT
>CAJXNF010000597.1 GCA_913056375.1 uncultured Pseudomonadota bacterium
TGGCTAACTGAGTCTCTTGTGTATTGGCATTTCCCTTTTTAGAAGCTGTGATCACATATTGATTGGGTGGAAGATCTGGAATCGGCGTGCACTTTTGTTGCTCAACAAATTCGCTAAAGACAAGGTCGCCGTTAGCATTAACAATTTCGACGTTAAATTCTTTATCGAATCCGAATAGGGTAAGATCTGGAAGGTAGCCTTCTATCCAGGCATTTTGGTGGGGATCTTTAAGACCCGCGGATAATGAGATATTTGCGATGGATCGGGGAGTAAGCGTTTCCGCCAAATCATTGCAATCTTCCGATGGTATAAAGGCACCCCATTCATAAGAAAGAACCATACAGCCTTGATACTCGACCCAATTCGAATGTTCTATTCGCTTGTCCCAATCTAGAAGATTGGCTTCTTTGTAACGCTGGATTTCTTTGTCATATTTTTCAGTGCGACAAAGAAGAATAAAATGCTCTCCTAAGTCAATATATCGTTTCCATGAAGCCCACGCCCCGAGTGAGTGTTCCGGATCACGAACTAATACCCAGTAGTTTCGATTAGGAAACCGAACACTGCGCAAATCAGTAGAGTCTTCGAGTGTGTAGTCCTCAGCGGTGTCTACAAACGGGTTTTGTTTCCAAGCGGGTTTGAAAAAACCCTCTCTGAGAAGCGGTAAGTGAACAGGCTCAGAAAGGCTCGATTGATAAACATTAATTTCACGCAAGAGGCTTCGACTGGGTTGACGGGGAAATAGGTGATAAGTTGCTGATCCAGTAAAGGATTCTGCACGATAAAGACCAGACTCGATTATTTGTCCCGAGACTATTGTTGATCCGGATTGAAGATCATTAGTCGATTCTTGGTCAATTACTGATTCATACAACCGGTGTGTTGCTGAATAATATTCCCATCTTCGATTTGGCGAAGCATGATTAAATCCCTCGCGTAAAGCTCGCCTAAACTGCGATGAAGTTCGTGATAGACGCGCCATTTCAAACCCAAGTTGATCTGTGTCTAAGTTTCTTGGGAGATTATTATTTCTAATAAATCTTTTAAGATACTCTTTATCACCATCTCGCAAGATAGTTTGTGACCTACTGTAGCCTATGTTTTTATTTCGGCCTTCTCCCCATTTTTTAGCAGTTGGCACCATTCCTTTGGAAGTGAGGAATTGATTCCAGGCATTCCATAGCGGGATTTCATCTCCGGCAGCAAATCCTTTTGGCCTCTTGTGCTCTTCAGGCAAACCAAGAAGCTGTCGTAATCGAATAAGGTACGCATGTTCTGAATTGTCATCGTCTTGGTTCATGATTGTCGCGGCTAAAACTAGTAAAGATAGAAAGCCAACGCCATTCGGTATCTCATCTGTTTCTTTTTTGAAACGATCTATGCTGACGGTGTCACCCCATAAACAAGCTTCCTGTACAGCATTGGTAAAATCAGTTACCGGATCTTCTATGGTCGCTTCGGATTCAATAAAATTCAGAGCAATGTCTTCAAGGGATTCAGTGTCAACGCTTAGAAAGACAGGATTTCCTTTTGGTATACCTGCTAAAAAATATTCAGTGATCGCTTTGTTCCAAGAAGAATAATTAGGCATAAATTTATCCTTAGACTTTTATCCATTGGACAAAATCTGGTGCTTTTTCAGCCACTCGCTTTAATGCAGATCCCACAGTGGATGTATTAGAAACGATATTTAACACTAAGCAATCAATAGCCCTGGTCATTGGAATCATGAGCCACTGATTCGCGTACTGTTTATGCAAAGCGGTAATATCGATAAGCGCTTCGGAATCTGGGTTCGGTGCGGTATTGAGTTTATGCTCATAAAATCGGTCTAACCCTAATGCAAACAAGTTCCATCCCTCAAGGCCACGACATGAGTCATATTGTACAATACGTAGTTGGTCTATTGCTGTCGGATAGTTTTTTCGAGTGTCACTCCGTACTCCATCCCAGCATTCAAAGCCCCATTGGTCCGCTAATACTTGACCATATGAAGTTCGTCCTTCAACTGTTTCAATAACAAGATGTGGC
>CAJXNF010000598.1 GCA_913056375.1 uncultured Pseudomonadota bacterium
ACCCTGGAAAAAAGTCAGTAGCTCGATTTCTAAATTTGTAAGTCAGGACCCCGGTGCCCTGGATGTCTTGATTTCTGATCTGGAACCTGATGATGCTTCGATCAAGCAGTTGTTAACGGCGATTAAGCCAAAACTGACGCACGATCCCAATCCAAAATCCTGGTGGCCAGGACGAAAGACCAAGCATTTAGGAAACCAACTTGCCGTTATCGGGATTCGCAGCGAGTTTGATGGTGGTGTCTTCCCAACTGTCGCAGGCACTTTCCCATCTTTCCCTTACAAGGGAATCAGACCTTTTTATATTCTTCTGTTGGGTCCTGTTGATAAGAGTGAGTTGGTGATTGAGCGCCTGGGTCTTCTCAAGTTAGGGCCTGATCAGTTGCAAATTTCGCGTTTTGCTGCTAATCCTTCCTATGGAAGAACGATGTTTGCTGATCCTTCGAAAACCATTGTTCAGCCAAAAAACTGCTTTTTCCCAACCTTTTCAATCAGCAAAGGTATGTCTGGAAAGCTGCGCTTTGATACCGATCAGAAATGGATCAAGCTAAAGAAAGCAAGACAGTGTTCTGCGACGCAACTGCAGGTCAATTACGGGGTTGGCCCGATGGTTGGATTTGGATCCTCGACCAGCGTTGATACGGATCTCTTGAACGTTACCAATGCATTGGTTCAAACTTTGAACCTTGCTCAAAAAAATACATCGATCGTCGTTAACACTCCTTTAGCACCCGGTTCCATCAGCTTGATCAGTGCTTCCATCGAAGCTGGTCAGCTTGATGCTCAAAAATGGGAATCATGGACGATGGATCCAGCACAACCTGATGGTGCTAGAAGGCAACGCTTGTATCGTCTGATTAGCAATCTTCGATCTGAAACTGATTTGTATTCTATCGCCAACTTTCAAATTCCTTATAGTCCTGTGCGCGTTTGCTCTGCAGCTCAAGGCTGAGGATTCGCTGGCCGATTCGTGAAGTTGTACGGACTATCTTGACCTTGTTAGAGGTTCGATCTAGGATTTTCATAGGAATATTTTTTGCCTATGAAATCAAAATATTTCTTCGGAGGGCTGTTTGTTCTCATTGGCATCCTTTGGATTGTCGGCGCTACGCATTTCTTGATTACCGACGTTTTCCCCGTTCAGCTTCAGGACCCCTTGACTTGGGCGCAACAGGTTTATTTTCCAGCCAGCTCCCTGAGCACAATCTTGTACTTGGGTTTTTTGTTGGCGTGGGTCTTTTACTCGTACAACTCTCGCTTCACCAGCTCGAGTAAAGCCAAAACAACCATCACCCTTTGGCTTCTTCTGTTTATTGCGGCCATTGTTAGCAATATTGTTGCGCTGGTTTTGTGCATTCAATTCATCACCGTTGTTGGGTCGAGTACCCAGCAATTTTTGGGTGGCGGTACCTTTGTCAATATTCCGCCTTACGAATTTCTCATTCCTTTGACGGTTGTGAATGGTTTGCTTCTTTTCTGGTTGCCGAGTTGTTTTCTCACCCAGAGAACATTGCGTTTCATTCCACCCCTTAGTTATGAGCTCACGACCACGTTGACTGGAAAACGATGACTCAAAAAATTTACGCGATTGGTATTGGTGGCACCGGTTCGAAATGCATTCGATCCACAGTTCATCTCCATGCTGTTGGTGCTTACGGCACCGATGTTCGTCTGGGTGTCCTCTTGGTGGATGCCGATGCGTCGAATGGAAATCTTCAGTCTGCCCGTGAATCGGTTCAGACCGCCTTGTCCGCTTCGGTTGCTCTCAAAGACACCAACACTCGCTTGTTTGGTGGATCGATCAAAAATTATGGGTTGTGGAATCCCCTGGGTGAGTTTTCTGATCGACTGACGCTTAGCGATATCTATCTTGAGGCCTCTTTACGAGCAACAGACGCAGGATTGGGTGAGCTTTTTGATTGCTTGGTCTCTCCTGATGAAAAGCAAGCTGATCTCTCAGTTGGCTTTCGGGGGCGACCCTCCATTGGATCGGCTGTGGTGAGTCGAATACGACAATCCAATTTCAGCC
>CAJXNF010000599.1 GCA_913056375.1 uncultured Pseudomonadota bacterium
TGGTGTCAGGCCTGATGTCACCCTTCAGGAACTGAAACAAGCCTACCGACAAGCTGTCTTGCGTTACCACCCAGATTCAGCGGTTGGAGCAGCGAATTCCCTTAAGTTCCATGCAGTCACCGAAGCTTACAAAGAACTTCGTGCAATCGTAGATCAGTCTCCCCGGGACAAAGGGTCTGAACATCAGCATCCGACATCAAGAAAGAAAAATCAGTTGTTGGATGGTGAACAGCCGATTGATCGTCAAACTCTTGAATTGGATGTACCGGCTCTCCAACAATTGCTTTGCGAATCAGATAATTCTCATGTTCGAAAAGTGGCAGCGATCGCTCTGTTTCTTAAGAAAGAGGCATCACTTACCAGAGAACTATTGGCCATTGCAAAACAGCCAGCCATGCCTAGTATTCGTAAGGCAATTCTTTCAGCAATGCATATTGGCCCGCGTAAAAAAGTTGTTCCAATCCTTCTGGCAGTTGCTTGTGAGAGCGACTTGGAAATCGCAGTTATAGCAATACAACAACTTGAGAAAATTGATCCATCATTACGTGGTAAAATTTTGTTTAAATTACGGATGGCACACTTGAGTCTCTGGGAGAGAACCAAGAGAGTTTTTGATCCAGATCTCTTGCTGATCACTCAATATTCACAGTTGGGTGACCAACTTTGCCAGAGGGGGCTTCTGAGCCAGGAACAATTGCAAATTGCACTCGTTTTACAGAAGAAGTTCCCCCTGTTACTAGGCCAGATTCTGAGGCAGTTGAACTATGTTCAACCCCAAGAACTTCGCTCTGTTCTGGGCAGTCCATCTCGCAGCTGACACTCCTTCACTCTTTCTGCGTCCAGTTAAGGCTCACTTGGCTGGATCTTCCTGAAAAATCCTGATAAATTTCAAATCTTTTTTGTAGAAATCCCAATTAGGCTACAACTATGTCTGCTTTGCAGAGCGCAGAAGTCATTGTGATTGGTGGTGGGCATGCAGGTTGTGAGGCAGCACTGGCTTCGGCAAGGCTTGGCTGCAAGACGATCCTGTTGACCATCGACCCTGAAAAGATTGCCCAAATGTCTTGTAATCCAGCTATTGGCGGAATTGGGAAAGGACATCTGGTCAAGGAAATTGACGCCCTTGGTGGTGAGATGGGAAAAGTTGCAGACCAGTCAGGCATTCAGTTCAGAGTCTTGAATGGCTCACGAGGCCCAGCAACTCGTGGAACTCGTTGTCAGTCAGAAATGTACGAGTACAAAAGTTTGATGCAGATGATCCTGAAGAAAGAGCCCAATCTTTGGATCGTCAAGGGAATGGTAGAGGATCTCATCATTGAGAATCGCCTCCTTCAGGGGGTTCGTACGAATGTGGGAGAATTTCTGGCAGGTTCTGTTGTCATCACCACAGGAACTTTCCTGAATGGTTTAATCCATCGAGGCGAAACCAGGATCAAGGCGGGTAGAATCAATGAACCACCTTCGGTGCAACTCTCTTTAGCGTTAGCAGATTGTCACCTTGAATTGGGTCGCCTGAAGACAGGTACTCCAGCTCGTTTGGACAAAAGGACCATCAACTGGGATGGTGTTCCAGAGCAGTGGGGAGATGATCCAATCCGAAAGTTCTCCTTCTGGGCAACAGAAACACCCTTACCCCAAGTGCCTTGCCACATTGTTTATACCAACGAAGCAACCCATAAAATTATAAGCGAGAATCTTCATCTCTCTGCTCTCTACGGAGGAGCGATTAAGGGAATTGGACCAAGATATTGTCCGTCAATTGAAGATAAGATTGTCAAGTTTGCTCAGAAAGACAGACATCAAGTCTTTCTTGAACCAACCGGGATTGGGTCTGATAATTTTGAGATCTATCCAAATGGTCTCTCCACAAGCCTACCTGAAAGAGTGCAGCAAGCATTCTATCGATCAATTCCTGGGCTTGAGAACGTGGAGATGCTACAGGCGGGCTATGCGATAGAATATGACTTTGTGCAACCCACAGAACTGAGATCAACTCTCGAGCTGAAAAAAGTACCTGGTCTTTTT
>CAJXNF010000600.1 GCA_913056375.1 uncultured Pseudomonadota bacterium
TTCTTTGTCAGTAACAGGAAAGATGACGGGTTGGAAACAGAAAATAGGAAAGGAGCTGGGATCGGTTGGCACAGTCAGTAAAAGTGACTTTAAAACCTGACTGTGCCTTCAGGTGAGCGGATTGGGCTAAGACAAGACCCTCACCTGAGATCGTTGTAGAACTATGCAAACAAAGATAAGCCTCAGCACCCAGAGAGACTCGTTGCAAATCCTCTGGGCGTGAGAATCAGTAGAGAGTGAAACACTCCCCGTTTGAGCAAGATAGTCATGAAGATTTTCCCGGTTCCACTGCTGGGCTCCGAATCTTCATAATATAGGCATCCTTTCCTGGAAACTCCGGACTCTCAACCTATGGTCCGGTAAGTTAGTCTCTAGTTGATTATTTACCAGCAAAGTTTGAGAGCAGATTGAGCAGATTTAAATTAAGTTATTGATAAATTGAATTAAAATCTTAAAGCGCGAAAAGCGTAATTCCAAAAAATATCTTTTTTAATTTCATCGAAAAACCTATGGTGCTGATTTCAAAAATCAACTGCTTTGTTCTCTTTTGCTGACCATGCTTTACAGATACTCATTCACAATTTGGATGCTGATTTTCGTTGGGAGTATTCTCTCAGGTGTCACTAGCTGGGCGAAGTCACCCGTTGAACTCAATGACGGGTTTGAGTCAATCTATCTTCGCTCCGAATTGGAGTTCCTTGAGGATCCCTCAGGATTGATGTCATTGGAGCAGGTGCTGAGTGCTGAAAATCAGCAGCGCTTTCAACCCAACGGAGAAAAGGTTTTTAATCAAGGAAATACCAACTCGGTCTATTGGTTGCGTTTCAGTGTTGCGAATCCCACCGCCAAATCCATTCCCCTAATCTTCAGTATTGAGAACATTTACGGATCCGTTGAACTCTATGGAATAAAGCCGACTGGAGAGAGTTTCTTGGTTTTCCAGAAATCAGCCCGAAAGCTTGTCAAGGAGGGAGGAACGACCTGGGATCTACAGAACACTGCAATATCGGTAGGTGCTAATCAGCAAACAGATTACTACCTGCGTCTTGAACCCAACCTGATTCTACGAGCAGAAATTTCACTTTGGGAACCAGAGGCGCTTAGAGAGGATTTCACTGACACATACAATCTACTGAGTCTTAGCTGGGGGGCGATTGGTTGTAACGCATTTTTCAGTCTTTTGTTCTTCTTTTTTCTTCGCGATAGAACCTACTTATTCTACGGCCTGCATCTACTTTTCTTCACCTTCCACCGCATGTTTACTAAGGGATGGTGGATCACTGACTTTCCAAGCCTCGATTGGTTCAACTGGGTACGCATCTATGTTGTGGGATTGTCAATCATCACCGTCTTACTTTTCTTCTCAAAAGTCCTAGATCTAAAAAAGAATCATCCAATTTCGCACAAGATCATCAGATCTGCTGTGCTCTGCATTCTTGGAATCTCATTCCTAGTGGCTTTGTTCGAGCCCCATCAAGCATTTCGAGTCTTCATGACCCTCTCAGCCATTTCCACCCTGTTTCTGCTGATTCCTTACAGGGCTTGGAGAACTGGAGACAAGAACGCCCTCTTCTATTCCCTGGGCTGGGGACTCCTATGCGTATCTACTTTGATAGGAGCTCTAAATGCCATGGGATTTCTGGAGTTTCCGACTCCTGTCTACTTTGTAATGGAATTGGGCGCTTTTTCAGAGTCCTTCCTTTTCTCAATCGCATTGGCATTTCGAGTTCCTCAGAATGTTCGGGAACGTCAGAGAGCCCAAGAACAATTGTTGAAGCAAATGCAGGCGACGGAACGCTTCAAAAATCAATTTCTGGCTAACACCTCTCACGAACTGAAAACGCCCTTGCATGGCATCATCGGACTTGCAGAAAACCTGCTTACCGAAACTCGTCAGCGAGGCATGCAGCAGATGTCAGAAACGCTCCATTTGATGATCCAAAGCGGAAGGCGCTTGAATCTGCTCATCAATAACCTACTGGATCAGGCAGCACTAAGAGAGAATCGATTAACACTGCATCCAG
>CAJXNF010000601.1 GCA_913056375.1 uncultured Pseudomonadota bacterium
GGATAAGATTTCTTTTGCCTCTTTCAGTGTCCAAGATTGGTTTGCGTCAAGACGAATTTCCACATCATTCCACTGTCTCCGAACTAATCGCACTCTCTGGATATCTTCCTTCAGTTCACTACGGCCTACTTTTATTTTGACGGTCTTGTAACCTGCAATTTTACAGCGTTGAATTTCTCTTTCTAAACCGTCTAGGGAACCGTCCAGCAATCCGTTTAATGAGACAGGAAAGCTAGGTTCAGGCTTTAAAAATTGGGCCAAAGAAGTTTTTTCTTTCAGAAATTGATAATGAAACGCTAGCATCTCAAAACCAAATTTTACTGAAGGAGCGAGTGACTTTGGATAATTCAATTCAAGCCAACTATCATTGCTGGCTTCTAACTCTTTGATGAAATTTGGGAAGTGATTCTGGACCAATAATTTGGCCGCATCTAAACTTTCCGAATGAAGCCCTGGTAAAGGAGCAATTTCACCATAGACAATGCCAACATCGCTTTGCCAAACCAACAATAGACCTTTACGGAGGAAATCCGATCCTTGTTGGGTGGTAAGTTTATTTCGAAGGGGTAGATGGTATGGCAGGAGGTGCCAGGTGTTTTCTGCTAGTAATGCTGCGAGTGCTGAGCGATTCACAAATTCACTGAGTCACTTTTCAGGATTGACTTTAGGAGTGAAATTCAAACAGGGTTGACCGGAAACCTGTAAAACATACTGAGAAGGTTCCAATCGTGTTTTGAATCCTAGCTTATGACAACCATACGGCGCGTTTGAATCCCAGGTGATGTGATAAAATCGGCACTGTCGACAGGATGCAGGAGGATTCGGTCTAGACATTTTTCAAGGCGGGTTTGTTCTGTAAACAGAATTAGGATGCTCGAAAAGGATGAATAACAAGGAAGCACCAATGTAGAAAAATTTCAAATTTTTGGTGGTTTTTTGGACAAGCAAATTTTGTCCCTGCTTCATCTCCGAAAGTAAAGAGTAATTTTCTTTATGTTTGCAGCAAATTAGGAGGTGAGTAGGTTGATCTCTTTAATCTTCAGTTACAATCACCCTTGTTCGGGGTTGTCCAGAACCTCAGCAACTTCTTTTTTCATCTCCGGCAGGATGTCATTGTGCAGAAATGTTCTACTCACGATTTCCTTAAAAACAGGCCCTGCGACTTTACCACCGTAGGGAGAACTCCGTGGGTGTTCAATTACAACTAGCACAGTGAGTAGTGGCTGTTCGGCTGGGACGTAGCCATTGAAGAATGCAATATGCTTTCGGTTTGAATATCTGCCGGTTTTTTCATCAAAAACTTGAGAAGTCCCAGTCTTTCCAGCGACGTTGTAACCTGGGATCGCTGCTTCTATAGCAGTGCCCCCTTCCTTGGTTACGCTAATCATCATTTTCCTTAGTATTTGGGCAGTTTCAGCAGAAATCAACTGCTTTGGATCATGAGCTCCAAATTTCTGCGAGATTTTTCCTTCCTCATCAAGCATCTCCAGAATGATTTCTCCTTCCTCGCTGAAAGCATGGTCTACAATATAAGGATGAAGCCATTTCCCATCAGCAGCAACGACGTTCAGGGCACTGATCAACTGCAACGGAGAAACTAAGATGCCATGGCCGAATGAGATGGAGGCATGATCAACTCGAGTCCAGCGTTGTAATGGTAGCACTCGCCCAAGGGCCTCCCCAGAAAGTCCAGATTCCGGTCGTGACCCAAATCCAAATCGACGAATATATTCGTAGAATTTCTCTGGGCTTAGCAAAGTACCAATTTTGATGGCACAGATGTTCGAGGATTTCTGAATGATCTGTTCGATATTCAGATTTTCATGAGGTGAGGTATCATGGAAATCTTCCCCAGCGAACCGAAAAGCGCCATTTTCACAGAAAAATTCTTGCTCCGGTGTAATGAGCTTTTCTTCCAGAGCAGCAGCAATGGTTAGAATTTTAAACGTAGAACCAGGCTCATAGCCAACGGTGACGGCACGATTCAGAAAAGTTGATCTGTCGAAGTCTCGGTAACGA
>CAJXNF010000602.1 GCA_913056375.1 uncultured Pseudomonadota bacterium
GGGGGGTTAAACGATTTTCTCAATTTCGAGCAGTTGCCAGGATAATGAAATTTTTTAGAAATGTATTTTGATACGAAAGAAACGTGTAGTGAGCTTGCTTAGAAACTCCTCATGATTCCAATGCCAAAGCGGAATTTTGGTTCTTTTTGCTGGAACTGCTCGTCTTGGTCACTAGCGAATTCAAGTAGCCGAATACTCGCTTCCTGATCATTGATCTCTCCACTCTTTACAGAGTCGACAAGCTTATCTCCAACAAATACATACTCTGAAATATACTTTTCGGTTCGAGTACCGTTGTCATTGTAGATCAATTCTACCTTGGACTTGATGCAGTTCCATTCCTCCAGGAAGCTTGGCGAAGAACACTCATTGATTTGAATTTCTTGAACTGTCGGTCGGGTGGTGGTGCATCCAGCAATCAGCAGTAGCAGAGACAGACTAGCAAAGACCTTTGTCATTGGATTGGTTAGAAGCTGATCTCTGCAATGCTGAATCAGTGGTTGCATCGTGGAAGGAGGCCCCTCTTGGGAATTACTGATGGTGATTGTTTACGAAGTTTAAGCATAGACTGCTTGCCGTAAGCCCTTGAGATAGCCGATCGCAAAGAGCCTACCAATTTCAGAGTAACCGAAATTTTGATTGCTGTCTTCCCCCATCGTGGGAACGTGGTCGGGGCGACAGATGCCATTGTAGCCCACTTCCTTGTAAGCCTGCATACAAGCAACCATGTCGGTCTTGCCGTCATCGTGGAAGGTCTCAACAAAATCAGTGGCCTGTCCCTGCACATCACGGAAGTGCACAAAGAAAATCTTCTGCTGCTTGCCAAATTTACGGATCACCCCGGGTAGATCATCTGTCATCAGCGTGAAGTTGCCCTGACACAGAGCGATGCCACTCATCTCGCTCGGATGCAGGTCCAGCAGTCGCTGGAAGTTGTCGATACTGTACATGATTCGGGGCGTTCCCTTGACCAGGCGAATCGGGGGATCGTCTGGGTGCATGGCGAGCTTGACTCCTGCAGACTCCGCTTCGGGAACCACGGCATCCAGGAAGTACTTTAGGTTGTCCCAGAGTTTCTCTTCAGTGAGTCCATATTCGTTCTCGTAGGGATCCGTAACATCCTCTAGTCGAAACTGGGTCACCAGTGCTCCTCCCCGTGAGGGTAGATTGGTGGTGGTGCGAATCCAGTTGAAGATCGGCATCCACTCGTAGCACCAGACTGGAATCTCCAGCTTTCCCATGTTGCGGATCAACTCGATCACCTGCTCAATCTCCTGGTCTCGTCCCTCAATGCCGAGTTTGACCTTCTCCATTGGTGGACGATTCTCCAGTGCTGCCAAATAGAAGCCGGTTTCTTCATAGCGTTTCTTCTGGGCAGCCAGCTTATCCAGACTCCAAGGCAGTCTTTCCTTGGGAACCTCCAGCCCTTCGCTCCAGTCCATTGCTCCCACGACATCAGTGACCCCGCACTGCTTGACAAGGCGGATCAGACTCTCCTGATCGGGCTGAAAAAATTCGGCAATTCGGATCATTTCAGGCTCCACTCTGTTGAGTTTTCTTCCACTCTTCGAATTCCTGCTGCGCTTCTTCAGTCAGTGGGTAGTACTTGCGCAGATCTCCACCTTCGGAGAGCTTCAGCTTAGAAAAAACCTCCCAGTCCTTGTGCGTGCCGGCGTGAGCAATGATGTCGTCAACGAGCTGTAAGGGGACAACAACAACGCCATCGTCATCCGCAATAATGATATCTCCCGGGAAGACCAGTCGACCTCCACAGGCAATCGGACAGTTGACCGAGAAAGGAAAGATGCCGGTCTGAATGTGATAGTTGGGTGTGAAGCCACGAACCCACATGCCCAGCCCGGTCTCCAGTGCCGGTTGGGAGTCACGAATCACTCCATCGACAATGATACCTTCTCCTCCCTTGCCTTGGAGATAGGTCAGCATCATCTCACCAAAGACCCCGCTCTGCATATCTTCACGGGCATCAACCACCACCACATCGCCAG
>CAJXNF010000603.1 GCA_913056375.1 uncultured Pseudomonadota bacterium
CGTAGTAGTTTGGCAGAAAATCGTTACCCATCATTGGATCCACCCAAAGCACAGGAGCTCGAAAACTTGCAGCAATGAGTGCTCCAGCAGAGACCGCTCGATGATCGGCGTGGTAGTCATTGGGAGCATGCGCTACCAACAGATCTGGTTTGAGGCGCACCACCTCAGCCGTCAACCTTGAAGCAAATTCTTCAGACTGAGCGAGTTCACCATCTGGGAAATTCAACTGAATCAGGTTGGCGTCCAAGACTTTGGCAGCAGCGGTTGCCTCCTTGGCGCGCAGCTTTGCAAGTTCTTCGGGATCGTAATTTCCTCCCTTGGCACCATCAGTAGCGATCAAGATCGTTACTGATGCTCCCATAGATCGCCAAGCTGCAATCGAGCCTCCGCAATAGATATCAGCATCATCTGGATGCGCCATGATCAGGGCAATGTGCATCTTACTGATCTTGAAGAAATTCCAGCACCATTGCAGCGGTCCACGTGAACCGGCCCCCTCCACAAGCTTCCCCAGTTTTGGGATCGTAGTACTCGGCAAAACCACTCGAGCCGATCAACTCCAGAGAATCGTCCACAATTTTCGTGCTGGACTCCTCTAAATCGGCGGCTTCCAAGCCATCATTGATCATATAGTTGATGATCAGCCAGACAGGCCCACGCCAGTAACGTTTGGCATCAAACCGTACATCTGTTGGATCGTGACTAGGGATGCTGAAGCGGCATTCTGCGGAAATTTGCTCGATGCGTTGAGCAATTGCTTGGGCCCGAGTGTGGCGAATGGGTGCAAAAACCGCCAGGAGGCCCCCGACAGAGCTACTCTCAATTAATTGCCCTGTCGTTCGATCCTGACAGAGATACTGCCTGTGCTGATCACTCCAAAGATCTTCCAAGGACTCTAGACTTTGACGAGCCCAGGCGTAGTTGCGTTGAGCGACATCATCCATTTCCAGCTCTTCTGCGAGTGCGGCCAAGTCAAAGCAGGAACGAATCAAGATCGCATTAAAACCGGGATCAACCACTTGGAAAGGTGAGGCATCGTGCAGTTTGCTGTTGTCCCAGCCAAGCGAGCGAAAGTGTTCCACCAGCCAGAGATAGCGGTCGTACTGTTCCTTGGTAGGTCGATGTTCTGGGTTCGCGTGTTCGGTGTCTCGGCGCGTGTATTCGGAGATCCCTTCAGTGGGGACACGTTCAAAAGCTTGGTCCCAGTCAACAGAATTGTCTCGCCCAGCTTCCCAGGGATGAATGATAGAGACAAGGCCCTCACCCTGGGGATCCCGGTTTTCAAAAAACCAGGCATGCCATCGATCTATGGCGTCGACCAAGTCTTCCACTCGCTCTTCTACTTCCTCTGGATCTGCGCAGCGTTGGTACAAACGCCGGAGGACAAATCCAGCAACAGGTGGCTGGGTGATGCCGCTGGTGGGAACCGCACGACCAGTCGACCAAACATCAGGGCCTGGGAAATAGCCATCGTCTGGTTCGTGAAAGACAATGTGTGGAACCATGCCGTCTGACCACTGGTGTTCGAACAGTGTTTCAATTTCACGCCAGGCGCGATCTTCATCCAAGTACATCCAGCCAAGCGCTGTCAGGCAGCTGTCCCAGTTCCATTGGAAAGGATACAGGCCTTTGGTAGGGACCGTGTAGCGTCCTTCACGGTCATTTTCATTGAGAATCTCCGCAGCAAGTTCACGAAGTTCTGTAGGATTTAGAGCCTCTGCCATTATTTCCTTTCAAATTGAGGCAAGTGGTAACTGACGTCAACAATGACAATTGTGATAAATCACGTCAATTTAGATTCCAAATTACTGGCAAATCCAGCTAAAGTTTCCATTTCTTTTTCAACCAATTCATCAAAAAGGCCATGGCACCCTCGATTGACCTCAAAGAATTACAGGAATTGATTCAGCAACGAAGCTCACAGGAACGGATCCTGGTGGCATTGGCTGGGCCTCCCGGTTCTGGCAAATCCACTCTGGCTAGTGAACTGGAATCAGCACTGA
>CAJXNF010000604.1 GCA_913056375.1 uncultured Pseudomonadota bacterium
TGCTGTAGACAGTGTCCAGATTGACTACTTGGGTAAGCCCGTTGTAAAAGCCAATTTCTCCTCGTACTACAACTAAATCTCCTCTAGATACCGTGTATCCAAAATCATTGGGGTTGCTGAATACAGAAATTCCTCCAGTGGAATCTTGCATTGAAAAGAGAAGCCCGGCACTTCTGAAGTTACCGCTTCCGACAAGGCCTGTTATCTCTACAAGTACGCCGGCACTATCTGGTTCGCCCGTGGCACCTGTAGTGTTTACCTGGTCAATAAAGTAGGGCGTGTACTGCCCGAAACTAACACCAACACTCAAGGTTAGTGCGATTAAAAGGGTAGATATAAAATGTTTCATAAGTCTAATTGCCTTAAATATATTAAATGAGTTAGGTGTCCTGTCTATCGAAGGATTATCATATTGTAAACAAAATGCGCTAGGCGTGGATAAGTCTACTACATTTGCAATGCAATGCAAGATTCTTCGATAAAGAGTTATCCTGTGATGGAATCGTTTCTCTCTATACAAGGAGAGGGCGGACACCAAGGTAAAACAGCCCATTTCATTCGATTAGCCGGATGTGATGTGGGATGTCCTTGGTGTGACGTGCCTGAGTCTTGGGAGGCTGCAGATCATGAGTCGCGCACTATTCTCGATCTCTCTAAGGAAGTCCAAGAGAGTCCTGCTCCTTTTGTCGTGGTAACTGGGGGAGAGCCTGCCATGCATAACCTAACGTATCTAACCGAAGCTATTCACGAACATAAACGTAAAAGCCATATCGAAACTTCAGGAGCTTATCCATTAAGTGGTCGTTGGGATTGGATTTGTGTTTCTCCTAAGCGATTTAAAAAGCCGCTCGACAGTGTTTTAGTGAAGGCTCATGAAATCAAAGTAGTTATAGCCCATCGTAACGACTTGCGCTGGGCGCAAAAGTTTGCTGAGGCTGGCAACGAAACCACACGCTATTTTCTTCAGCCGGAGTGGTCCGTAGTAGACGAAGTCATGCCCCAGATTTTATCCTTTATGAATGAACACCCTAAGTGGGAATTAAGTCTTCAAATTCATAAATACATCGGATTACCATGAGGTGTGTAGTCCAGAGAGTGTCGTCAGCTGTGGTCCATGTCGAGGGGAAAGCGGTTGGCTCTATTGATCAAGGCCTGCTCGTATTTGTTGGATTTGGCCATCAAGATGATGAATGGCATTGGGCAGTTTGCTGGAGGGTGTAACGTTCAGTTTGCGGTAAGCCCGGATGAGAAAGAAGATATCGTCGCGATTGAGATTAACCCTCGTGTAAGCCGTTCTTCGGCATTGGCGTCAAAAGCAACGGGTTATCCTATTGCTAAGGTGGCCGCGAAGATGGCTATTGGGTACACGCTAGACGAACTCAACAACCAAATCACTAAGACCACTACCGCCTATTTCGAGCCAACCTTGGATTACGTGATTGTGAAAATCCCGCGTTGGAACTTCGAGAAGTTTGAAGGCGCCGACACCCGTCTAGGCATTCAAATGAAGGCTGTAGGTGAGGTGATGGGAATTGGTCGCAGTTTCCAAGAAGCGCTCCACAAAGCAGCGCAGAGTCTCGAAATCAAGCGTAACGGCCTAGGTGCAGATGGTAAAGGATTGACAGATCAGGACACGATTCTACACAAACTAGAATATGCTTCATCTGATCGATTGTTCGTCATTTATGATGCGATCCAGATGGGCATTCCACTTCGTACCATTTACGACATCACCAAAATAGATATGTGGTTCCTCAAGCAGATTGAGGATTTGGCCCGTGTTCAAGGTGAGATTGAAAAGCATACATTGGAATCCTTGCCTAAGGATTTGATCCTTGAGGCCAAGATGAAAGGCTTCGCGGATCGCCAAATTGCACACATGATTCATGCTTTAGAAAGTGAAGTACACAGCAAGCGTACGGATTTAGGGATCAACCGCGTATGGAAGCTGGTGGATACTTGTGCAGCTGAATTCCCTGCACAGACGCCATATTACTACTCTA